>DATDDW010000289.1:0-8540 GCA_036523615.1 Sphingomicrobium sp. | reverse complement strand
CCGCCACATCCTCACGCCCAAGCGTCTGGACAATCGCGCAAAAAAGCCGACACTTCTGGACCAGCTGCCGCGGGGGCGGCTTGGGGGAGTAAAGGCGTTGGAAAACGACTCCATCCGGGCGAGTGGCAACACCACGCTCGTCGACATCTGGGTCGAGGGCAAGCTGCGTGCGATCTCGATCGGCCGCGAAGCGATCGAATCCTATTTGGGGCTGCCGCCGGACAAGGCGGCGGCAATGAGCGAAGGCGACCGCTGCGAGTTCGTGCGGACCCACATGTCGCTGGTCATCGCGGCGGTGAAGGACCGGCTGCGCGAGACCGGCGCGGCGGCGGATTCGGTGGAGATCGCCGCCGACCAGCTGTGGAAGCGCGGGGGCGCGCGCCAGACCGAGCGGCGCAAGGGCGAGCGGCGCAAGACCGATCGCCGCACCGCTTCGCGTCCCGACGGCAAACCCGACCGGCGGCGCAGCCAAAGGCGCAAGGGCGAGCGCCGCGCGCCGACCAAGGATGCCGATAAGTCCTAGGACGCGGCGCTAGCCGAAGGTGAACGAGAAAGCCTCGGCGCCGGGGTCGAGGAACTCGATCGTAAAGGTGCGATCGCGGACCGGTCCCTTCTGCCGCACCAACTGATAGAGCCGCTGATCCTTGACCACGCCCGAACCATTGGCGGCGGAGTCCACGCCGGCGTCGCCGCCTGGAGCATGGCCGTCGAGAGTCACGCGGAAGCGGACCGGCTTTCCGCTTGCCGAGCCCAGCACCAAGTGCAGGTCGCGGGCGTGGAAGCGGAAGTTGATCTTGGCGCCGGGAGCGGAAGAGACCGCGCTTTGCCGCCGGTCGAGCCATGGCCCCTCAAGCGACCAGTCGTTGAGCTTGAGCGGCGCCGCCGAATAGGTCTTGAGCTGGTCCCTGGCGATGCCGCCGGGGGAGACCAACCGCTGGGCTCGGGCATAGCCGACGTAGGTTTCGGGCGAGCCGATGTCGTTCAGCGCTGCAGCGGCTTCTGTCGGCGACGCATTGGCCTCAGCCATGCCGCCGGCGGGCGCGTGACCCGCCTCGGCGAGCAACTGGCGAATGACCCGCTCCGACATCGCATATTCGCCTTCGCCGAAATGGTGGTAGCGCACGCGCCCTTGCGCATCGACGAAGTAATGCGCCGGCCAATACTGGTTGTGCAGCGCGTTCCACAGCTGATAGCCGTTATCCAGCGCGACCGGATAGCGTATCCCGAGATCCTGGACGGCGCGGGCGACGTTCGCCGGCTCGCGCTCGAAGGCGAATTCGGGCGCGTGCACGCCGACGATCACCAGCCCGTCCTTGCGGTACTTTTCGTCCCACGCCTTCAAATAGGGCAGCGAGCGCAGGCAGTTGATGCAGCTGTAGGTCCAGAAATCGATCACCACGACCTTGCCCTTGAGCTGCTCATGGGTCAGCGGCGGGCTGTTGAACCAGGGGCCGAGGCCGTCGAGCGGCGGGAGCGTGCCCTCGACCGGCAGGACGAGCTCGCCCATTGCGTTGGTGCGCGCGCGGCTTTCGTTCATCTGCCGGCTCACGCCGAGCTTCTGGGCGAGGCCGGATTCGAGCGCGGCGGTCTGCGCGCTCGAGAATTTGGCGAGCACGCGGGTGTCGAGGCCGAGCGCGATCGCGGCGACCCCGACCAGCACCAGCGCCCCGAGGACCTGGCGGATGCGCTCGCTCGCGCCCATCGACTTCTTCATCCGCGCGAACACCTTGCCGCCGACCAGCAGCGCCAGCGCCAGCGAGGTCGCGGCGCCGAGCGCGTAGGCGAGCAGCAGAAGCGTCGTGTTGAAGCTCGCGCCCTGGAGCGCCGCAGCGGTGAAGATGATCCCGAGGATCGGCCCGGCGCACGGCGCCCACAACAGGCCCGTCGCGATGCCGAGGATGGCGGCCGAGGCGATGCTCTCCTGCTGCCCTGGCTTGCGCTCCGACAGGCGCGAACCGAGCGCGACCAGCGGGCGCGTCATGCGGTCGGAGATGGTGGGGAAGAGCAGCGCGATCCCGAACAGCGCAAGCAGCAGCAGCGCCGCCCAGCGGCCGACCTGGTTGGCCCGCACCGCCCAGCCGCCGCCGACCGCCGCCAGCGTCGCGACAATCGCGAAGGTCGCGGCCATTCCGGCAAGCATGGGCAGCGTGCTGCGCATGAAGCCGCGGTCGGCGCGGGCGAAGACGAAGGGCAGTACTGGGAGGATGCACGGGCTGACGATGGTGAGGATGCCGCCCAGGTAAGCGAGCAGGATGATCAGCATCTTTTGCTTTAGGTCCGGTTCAGGGAATGTCGCGTAGAGGACGTTCTATTCTGTTACGCCGGAGTAACCAAACATGAACAGGCGCATCTTCCTAGGCGCGGCCGGTTCGGCCGGCGTTGCGCTGCTGCTGTTTGGGCAATCGGGCCCGGCGACGTCGATGCAGTTCCCGGTCAATCATACGCCCGACCAGTGGCGACGGCTGCTAGGGCCGCAGCGCTATCACATCCTGCGCGAGGCGGGGACCGAGCCGGCGTTTACCAGCTCGCTGCTCAATGAGCACCGCAGGGGCACATTCGTCTGCGCTGCCTGTGCCCAGCGCCTGTTCAGCTCGGCGACCAAGTTCGACAGCGGCACCGGCTGGCCGAGCTTCTGGCAGGTGCTGCCGCACGCGGTTGTCAGCCGCTCTGACCGCAGCCTGCTGATGGAGCGCACCGAAGTGCTGTGCGCGCGGTGTGGCGGGCACTTGGGCCATGTGTTCGACGATGGGCCGAAGCCGACGGGCCTGCGCTATTGCATGAACGGCCTGGCGCTCGGCTTCCGCCCCGCCTGACCCGCTCAGGCTACGATGCGCAGCTTCCCGCGCTTGCCCGGCGCCGAGTAGCAGACCACGCCGAGCTCGGCCTGGAGCCGCTCGAGCTCCTTCTGCTTGGCTTCGCGCTCGGCCTCGGCGTAGCGCTTCTCGCGCTCGGCCTCTTCCTTGGTCTGCTTGCGCAAATAAGAGATGGTGATGCGGTGGCCGAAGATTTCGTCACCGCGCAGCCGCAGCTCGGCTTCAGCCCCCGCGGGCAGGCTGTCGCGCACTTCGGCGAGCTTTTCGATGAGCGCGTCGAGCGACACATGGTCGGCGATATCGACGTACTCTTTGACGCGTCTACTCATTCGTGACCCTCCCCGGCCCCCGGGGCGTTCAATACCTTTGGCGCGAATCCGCGCGCAATGCGGATTTCATGCTTATCCCCAAGGAAGTTGCCTTCCTGTGAATCATGGTGACAGGTTGAGGTCAGGAAAATGGCGTCGCAAAACGAACTGACACTGAGCGCTGGGGATCTCAGGCTGCGGCTAAGCCCTTCGATCGGCGGGAGTATTTCGGCGTTCGAATGGCTGGGGGAGAATTGCGCACGGCCAATATTGCGCAAATGCAACAGTCCGCTCGAAAACGTGCTCGACGCCGGCTGCTTCCCGCTCGTTCCATACGTGAACCGCATCCGAGGAGGGCGATTCACCTTCCGCGGACGCGAGGTCCGCCTGACGCCGAACATGAAAGGCGACCCCAGCCCGCTGCACGGGCAGGGGTGGCTCAATGCCTGGGACGCCGAGCGGTCGGACGAGAGGGGCGCTGTGCTCACCTATCGTCACCGGGCGGACGAATGGCCGTGGGATTATGAAGCGCGCCAGGAGTTCGCGCTCGACGAGCAGGGCCTGTCGGTCCGGCTCACCTGCCGCAACACCAGCGGGGAGCCGATGCCCTGCGGCCTTGGCCAGCATCCCTATTTCCCCTGCGGGCCGCAGACGAAGATCGACACCCGGGTCGAAGTCGCGTGGACGATCGACGAGCATGTGCTTCCGGTCGACAAGGTGCCGGCGGAAGGCCGCTACGACCTCAAGGACCGGCGGGTCTGCGGCCAGGACCTCGACAACGGGTTCGGCGGCTGGGGCGGCGAGGCGCTGCTCAGCGACCCCGAATGGCCGTACGCGGTGCGCGTCTCCTCGCCCGAGGCCAAGTTCTTCCAGCTCTATTCGCCGCGTGAGGGCGGCATCTTCGTCGCCGAACCGGTGACCCACGCCAATGCCGCGCTGAATGCGCCGGAAGCTCAATGGCCCGAGCTTGGCATGCGCGTGCTCGAGCCGGGTCAGGCGATGAGCCTCGACACGAGGATCGAGGTCACTGCCGGCTGACGTTCGCGGGGGACTGGAAAAGGCCTTCCGGAAGAAGTGGCTGGGGAATGGGCTTTTCCGGAAGGCTGTCACCGGGTTACTTCGCGCACCCCAAGAGCCTGAATAAGTAATGTTACGGAGCGCTCGCGCGCCGCACCGCATCAGCTGCCGCCGTTGCCGACCGCGTCTTTAATTGCACGGTCGATCACCCTAGCGGAACGCGGCCGCCCTTCCGCTTCGAGGCGCCGCTTGAAGCGCGCGAGCCGCCGCCTGAGATCGAGGCGGGCATTTTCGTCCGGATGTCCGGGACTTCCAGTATCGCTTCGTTCCATCGTCAGCCGCAGGTTACCTCGCGGCCGCGGCCGCTTTGAATAAGTAAGTTCCCTATATGGCGGAAAGTTCCGCCGAAATGCGATCGGCGCTGCATGCTGCTATGAACGAGGCGATGGACCAGCCGGCTTCGCAACCGCCGCTCGAGGCTGAATCGCACCTGCGGTCGATTCTGGCGACCGTGCCCGACGCGATGGTGGTCATCGATGAGGCCGGACTCATCCTGTCGTTCAGCGCGGCCGCCGAGAAGATGTTCGGATACGCCGAAGAGGAAGTGGTTGGACACAATGTGAAGATGCTCATGCCGTCGCCGGACCAAGAGCGCCACGATGGCTATCTCGCCAGCTATCGCGCGACGGGAAAGCGCAAGATCATCGGCATCGGCCGAGTGACGACGGCGCTGCATAGTGACGGCAACACCTTTCCGATCGAGCTGTCGGTGGGCGAAGCCTGGATTGGCGACCGCCGCATCTTCACCGGTTTCATCCGCGATCTGACCGAGCGGCAGCAAACCCTGCTTCGGTTGCAGGACCTTCAGTCGGAGCTCGCCCACGTCGGGCGGGTAAGCGAGATGGGGACTCTCGCCTCGTCGCTGGCGCACGAGCTCAATCAGCCGCTCACCGCCGTTGCGAGCTACTGCGAAGGCGCTCGCGACCTTCTTGCCGCGGACGCCGACGCGGAAACGCTGACGATGGTCCGCGAAGCCCTCGACGAGGCGGCCAAGCAGGCCGTCCGCGCCGGGCAAATCGTTCGTCGCCTGCGCGATTTCATGAGCCACGGGGAGACCGAGCGCAGGGTCGAGAGCCTGCAGCGGCTGATTACCGAGGCGAACGCCTTGGCGCTCGTCGGCTCGCGCGAGCACGAGATTGACGTCCAGCTCAAGCTCGATCCCGAGGCGGACCTCGTCTTCGTTGACCGAATCCAGATCCAGCAGGTGGTGGTCAACCTGATCCGCAACGCGATCGACGCGATGTTGGCGAGCCCCGACCGGACGCTCTCGATCCGCAGCGCGCCGGGCGCGGACGGCTTTATCGAGATCATTGTTGAGGACAGCGGCAGCGGCATCAGCGAGGCCATTGCCCCACAGCTGTTTCAGCCCTTCGTGACATCGAAGCCGACTGGAATGGGCATCGGATTGTCGATTTGCAGGACGATCATCGAGTCGCACGGCGGCAGGATCTGGGTAGAGAGTGGCGACAAAGGCGGGGCAGCCTTCCATTTCACCCTCCCCAGCGGAGAAGCGAAACGATGAGCGCCGATGAATTCCGCATCATCCACCTGGTTGACGACGATGAAGCGATCCGCCGCGCCGTCGGGTTCATGCTCAAGACGTCTGGTTTCCAGGTTCGCTCCTACGTCAGTGGAGCTGAGCTGCTGAAGTCGGTTCCGGACCTTCGTCCCGGCTGCATCCTGCTCGACATTCGGATGCCCGGCATGGATGGCCTCGAGGTACAGGCAGCCCTTGCCGACAAGGGCGTCACGCTCCCGGTAATCATCATGACAGGGCACGGTGACGTGACTCTGGCCGTGCAGGCGATGAAGGCCGGTGCGATCGACTTCATCGAAAAGCCGTTCGAGAAGGGCGTGCTCTTGTCGGCAATCGAGCACGGCATCGAACGTTTGAGCCGGTCAGCAGCCAAGCGCGACCGCGCTGACCAGGCCGGCCTGCGTCTGCAGGCCCTCACGCCTCGTGAGCGCGAGGTTCTCCAAGGACTGGCCGACGGGCTCCCCAACAAGACCATCGCCTATGACCTTGGCATCAGTCCGCGCACCGTCGAGATTCATCGAGCCAACCTGATGAGCAAGCTGGGCGTCAGGAGCCTGTCGGAAGCGCTGCGCATCGCCTTCGCCGCTCAGGATCGATAAGCGCCATCGACGGCGCTTACGTATCAAACCGTATGGTGCGGAGCGGCGGCAGCTCCAATCTCACCAGCAAGGTGCGGCGCCTGCCGCCACACCGTCAGGAGGAGTGGAGCAATGGCCGAACAAATTCGCTCTTCGATGGTTCGCGAAATCCGCGTTTCCGCCGACGAAAAGAGCCGGCCCGCGCGGGGCGAGCACAACAATCCCGTTCCGCTCGAGGCGTTCGATCGCGAGCGCATGGGGATCGCCGCCAAAGAATAAGCGAAGAAAGCTCGCCAGCCGGCTGCGGCGCGACCCCTGTGGCCGCGTCGCGTCGTGCCGCCGCGCCCTAGAAGGCGACCCAGGTGAAAATCCGAAGCGCGTTGTTGTCGGTCGCATTCGCGCCGGCGCCGTCGTAATTGTGGCGGCGCCCGTTGAACTTGCCGTAGATCGTGTACTGGACGCCGATGCGGGCGTTGAACCGCGGCCCCAGCGGCGAATTGCCCGCGCCCCAAGGCGTGTAATCGATCTGCCCCATCACTCCGTTACTGTTGGGGCTGCCGCTGTCGTACAGATTGTCGTTGTGCGAGCCGGTGATGCTGAACGGCGACAGGGTAAAGCCGACCTTGTCGTGCCAGGTGTAGCGAACCGCGGCACGCCATTCGTTGAGGCTGTAGCGAGCGCAACCGAGGTCGGTACCGTCGCCGACCAGGGCCAGCGCACAGCTCGCGCGGAGGTTGCCCTTCTCATGCTCGTAGCGGACGTTGGCCGTCACGGAGTCCGTTTTGCCGACCGGCCCGAGCCAGGAGCCGTCGATGCCCCAATCGGTGTAGCGGTCGGTAAAGCCGCTCGAGCGATCGCGACCGGGGTAGATCGCCGCCTTAAGCAAATTGGCACCGACTTCGAACGTGCCGCCGGCAAGGTCGGTCTGGTAGGCGATGCGGCCGTAGGGCGCGACGCCATGGAGCGACCCTGGATCGGTTGGGTCCATGCCGACGAACTTGAGGAAGCCGCGCGACGGGCTCGAATAGGCCCCGCCTTCAAGATAGAATTTGTGGCCGATCCAAGCGTAACCGGTCAGGCCGATCGTGTTTCCGCCCAAAGGATCGTCGATCAACTCCCCGGCGTCGGGTGTTGCCGAGACGGCGGTGTCGGTGAAGGGGAAGCCCCACGCCGGGAGCGTGTTCCAAGGGTCCTGAGCCGTCGGATTGTTGTTGAGCGTGAGCCCCAGAATCGAGTCTTCGCCGAACGGCTTCGCATCCGTGACCGCGCGAAGATCGATATTGTCCCACGACCAGGCGCGTCCGACCCCGTCGTAGGTGACCAGCTGGGCGAATCCGCCGAAATGGGAGCCCACGCCGCCGGCGACGAACAGGCTCGCCTGATCGAGCGCGAGGTTGTCGTTGCGATTGAAATGCTCAGGGGGCGGCACCTGGTCCTTCTTGGTGTGAGTCCATGAGGCGATCGCCATCGCCGACAGCGGGATGGAGCTGTGCGCGCGCAGCGTGTAGCCGCCGAGCTTGAACTCGCGCCCGAAAGTCGTGAGCTCGGGTCCGAAGCCGCCGACGTGGCAGGCCTTGCACGGCTGGCCGGTCTGCTCGGCGAAGGCAGGGACGGCGCGCGCTGCGTGGGGAGAATTCAGCGTCGCCGCGCCGATGAGAGCGCCGCCGGTGAGCCATACCCCGCCGATCAGCTTGAACGACGTCGAGCGTGCGCGAGAACCGTTTGCCATCGGGCTTTCTCCCCCAATCTAGGCCCGCATTGTCGCCTGCCCGACTGAAGCGCGAAATCAGGAGATTCCCGTACTGCTGATCGATCGCCGCCGATCGCCGGAGCGCTACGGGGACTTACCTATTTCGCCGTGCGCTGCCGAAGCGCATCTCATTGACACTTTCGGCTCCCGCCGATGGAGAGTGACGATGACCGACAAGCTTCCGCGCGTATCGAGACGCGACTTCCTCTTCGCCGCGGCGGTCGGCGGCGGCGCGCTCGTTGGCTCCGCCCTGACCAGCTCGCCCGCCCAGGCCGGCGGCAAGATCGCGCAGAAGGCGGTGAAGTATCAGCCGACGCCCAAGGGCGCTCAGCGCTGCGACAATTGCGCGCTGTGGCAAGCGCCGAATTCGTGCAAGCTGGTCGACGGCATCATTGCCGCTTCGGGCTGGTGCGTCCTTTATAAGAAGAGCTGACCGACCAAGCGGGGCTGGGTCGTCGAGCGTTCAGGTTGAAGCTT
>DATDDW010000288.1:0-2880 GCA_036523615.1 Sphingomicrobium sp. | reverse complement strand
ACGCGCCCGCACCGGATGACGTACCGCAAGCTGACGAGGTAGCTCAGTGGCGGAGCCGGTTTACTTCCCCACCGAGGCCGATTTCCGCCGCTGGCTCGAGGCCAATCACGCGAGTGCGCCGGAGCTGCTCGTCGGCTTTTGGAAGAAGAGCAGCGGCAAGGCGTCGATCGACTGGCCGCAAGCGCGCGACCAGGCTTTGTGCTTCGGGTGGATCGACGGCATCCGCAAATCGCTCGGCGAGGACGCCTATACCATTCGCTTCACCCCGCGGCGCAAGGGCAGCATCTGGAGCAAGGTCAATGTCGAGCGCTTCGAGGCGCTCAAGATCGCGGGGCTGATGACCGCGGCGGGAGAGGCGGCTTACGAGCGCGACAAGCACCGCAGCGGGCTCTACTCCTACGAGAAGCCCGTCGCGTCCCTGACCACGGCAGAGGAAAAGCTGTTCCGCAAGAACAAGGCGGCGTGGGCCGACTGGGAGAAGCGGCCGGCGGGCTATCGCCGCTCGGCGCTGGGTTGGGTCACCAGCGCCAAGAAAGCGGAGACGCGTACCAAGCGGCTGACCGAGCTGATCGCGTTCAGCGCCGAAGGCCGGCGCCTGCCGCAGTACGACTGGACCAAGAAGCCGTGATCAGCGTCACCTCGCTGCTGTGGATATGGAAAGGCTCGGACGCTGCCGGGCGCTGGTACTTCATCACCGTGCCCGAAGAGCAGTCGGACGAGATCCGCGCCCACGCCTTCGGCAGCCCGCGCGGCTTCGGCTCTGTGAAGGTCGAAGCGAGCATCGGTGACGTCACGTGGCGCACGTCGGTGTTTCCGCTCAACAGCGGCGGCTATCTGCTGCCGGTGAAGAAAGAGGTGCGGTGCCGCGCGGATATCGCCGCCGGCGATGAAGTCACGGTCGACCTCGAGCTGCTCTAGCGGGAACGTTCCGCAGCCGCTCCGGTTGTCGGCCCCGTGCAGCTCGGCATCACGGACCTCAGCAACACCGCACAGACGTCGCCAATTCCTCCTCGGCGTCGGCGCATGTCGAAGGCGCTCGGCTGTTCGGCATCACGCTCATTGGCGCCACGCCCGACAATCTGCACAAGCTGCTGCTGACCGTCGGGTTCATCGCGGTCGCCTTTTTCCTGACCTGGCTGCTGCGCTCGCTCCTGGGCCTGTTCATCGGCACCCGCTCCGGCACGCGCTTCCAGTTCTGGGCCAAGCAGGGCGTCAGTCTCGTGATCGCCGCGATCCTGATCCTCGGCATCATGTCGATCTGGTTCGACAGCCCGGCGCGCCTGGCAAGCGTGGTTGGCCTCATCGGAGCCGGAATCGCCTTCGCACTGCAGCGGGTGATCACCGCCGTCGCGGGCTATGTCGTGATCCTGCGCGGCAAGACCTTCAACGTCGGCGACCGCATCGTCATGGGCGGGGTGCGCGGCGACGTGATCGATCTGTCCTTCATGCAGACGCGGATCATGGAGAGGGGTCAGTCGCCCAAGGAGCAGGGCGATGCTCCCTCGATGTGGATCCGCAGCCGGCAGTTCACCGGGCGCATCGTCACCGTCACCAACGACAAGGTGTTCGACGAGCCGGTCTACAATTACACCCGCGAATTCCCTTACATCTGGGACGAGATCAACCTGCCGGTGCGCTTTCAGGACGACCGGGCGCGGGCCGAGCAGATCCTGCTCGAAGCGGCGAACCGCCATGCCGTCACCGAGGCGAAAATCGGCGAGGAAGAAGTCAGGAGGCTTGAAGACGAGTTCGGCATCGGCGTCGGGGACATCGACCCGCAGACCTATTGGCGGCTCACCGACAATTGGCTGGAGATCACGGTGCGGTTCCTCGCCCCCGACCACGGCATCCGGCGCATCAAGGACAAGATGAGCCGTGACATCCTCGCCGCGCTCGACGAAGCGAAGATCGGCATTGCCTCGGGGACTTATGCGATCGTCGAGGTTCCGCCGATCAAGATCGAAGGGGCAGCGCCGGCGGGCGCCTAGTCGCGCTTGCCGGTCAATTCGGCCGCGGTGCGGTCGAAGCCCGACGCCATTTTCTCCAGCACCGTCGTGCTTTCGCGGCTGTACAGCGCGCTCGCGAGGCGGCGGCAGCGCTCGGCCTGCTCGAGCAGGGCCTCGCTTTGCTCCTCAGTGACGTCGATCAGCATATTCACCGCGCCGCGGAGCGAGCCGTCGTCGTTGAACAGCGGCGTCGGATAGGGACGGAACGCGACCCGGGTGCCGTCCGGCCGCTCGGCGATCGCGACCTGGTCGCGCACGATCCGCTGCTGCTTGATCGCCGTCGCCATCGGGCACTGGTCGTGCGGCACTCGGTCGCCCATGGTGGTGTAGATTTTCCACGTCACGCACCAGCGGTCCTTGCCCAGCTGCGGCTCGCGCCCGGCGAAATCGACGCAGGCGCGGTTCCAATAAGTGACCGAGCCGCTCGTGTCGGTGATGTAGATCGGCACCGGCAGCTCATCGAGCACGTCCTGCCAGTCGCCGGTCGAGAGTGCGCTCAGTGCTGACTTGAGAAGTTTTTCGGGATCAGGCCGGGCCTGCATGGGTCCGCATTTGCTGTTGGAAGACGGGTCGAGCGATAACCGCCCGCGCCGGCCGCCGTTCCCCATCCCCATCGGAAAATCATGCGCCTGTGGCTGCGCAACAACAGGCTGCGAATCGGTTCGGCTGCGAAATTTCTGTGGATCAACGATCCACAGCCGGTGGTCAGCGCAGGCGCTTGACCAGCAGGCGCCCGTCGTCGCCCGTCTTCACCTCGAAATTGGGCACCGCCTTGATGAGGTCGGAAAGGCGCGTGAAGCCGTAATTGCGCGCGGCGAAGCTCGACACCGCCTTGGCGCGCTGGCCGAGCTCGGACAGCGGCGTATAGCCTTCC
>DATDDW010000287.1:0-4083 GCA_036523615.1 Sphingomicrobium sp. | reverse complement strand
GCTTTCGAATAGCGGCGCTTGTGGTGATTGACGGTGTCGTGCGCCGACCACATCCACTGGTGCGCGGGCACGGTCATGACGAACTTGCCGCCCGGCTTGAGCTTGCCGGCGATCGAGGCGAGCGCCGCCGCGTCGTCGTCGATATGCTCGATCACGTCGAATGCCCCGATCAAGTCGTAATGCCGGTCGGGGACGCCTTCGAGCTCCGGCAGCGGCGCGCGCATCACCGTACGGCCGAGGCGCTTTTCCGCGATCGCTCGCGCTTCGTCGTCGAGCTCGAGCGCGTCGACCTCGCCGAATTGGCTCAGCATCGCGAGATTGTGGCCCGTGCCGCAGCCGATCTCGAGCACCGCCGCATCCTTCGGCGGCGCGACTTCGCGGCGCACCAGCTCGGCAAGGATCTCGCGCCGCGCGCGGTACCACCAGTGGCGCTCGTCGAGTTCGGCCATCTGCTGGTAGACGACGCGCTCCATCAGCGGAAAACCCACTGCCGGTTGAGCAGGAAGGTGGCGAACGGGGTGACGAAGATCGCCGGGATCAGCGGCCACCACGTCGGCCCGCGCACCAGCGGCCCCGTCAGCACCCAGGTGAACGCCTCGTTGAGCAAGAAGCCCGAGCTCTGGACGAGGAGGAACTTGATCTTGAGCCGGCGGTCCTCGCGCGCGCCGTGGCCGCGGAAGCTCCACCGGCTGTGCATTACAAAACCCAACGACACGGAGACGGCGAAGGCGATCACCACCGCCGCGACGGGCGGCATCACATAGGTCGCAAGATACCAGTAGATCGCCGAATAAACGCCGGCGAGGAACAGCCCGACGACACCGAAACGGGCGAGCTGGGCGAAGGCCTCATTACCGATGTTTAACCTGCTCGCCATTCCTGCTGCTTGCCGTTTGAAGTCCAGCGGCTAGAGCGCGGATGATGGGCGAAGGCAAGTTCGAGCAGTGGGAGAGGCGCACGCTCGAGCTGATCGAGCGGCACTGGAAGTGGGTCGTGGTCCTCGTCTGGCTCGGCTTCTGCGGCTGGTTCATCTTCCAGAAGTGGAGCGACATCCGCTTCTTCGGCCTCGGCGACACCGATGACAATATGCGGATCATGCAGGTCCGCGCGCTGCTCCACGGCCAGGGCTGGTACGACCTGCGGAACTACCGGATGAACCCGCCCTTCGGCGCGAACATCCATTGGTCGCGGCTGGTCGACCTGCCCATCGCCGGCTTGATCCTCGCGCTGCGGCCGTTCCTCGGCGGGGCCGCGGCCGAGCGCTGGGCGGTCGCGGTCGCGCCGCTGCTGCCCTACCTGCTGCTGCTCTTCTCGCTCGCGCTGACGGCGCGGCGGCTGATCGCGCCGCTGGCTTACCCGCTCGCGTTCCTTGCGCTGTTCTTCGCCGGGTCGACCAACGGCATGTTCATGCCCGAGCGGATCGACCACCACGGCTGGCAGCTTGCGCTGCTCGCGCTCAGCATCGCCGCGATCGCCGACCCGCAGCGCGTGCGCGGCGGCATTGTGCTCGGCGTGTCGAGCGCGCTGTCCCTCGCGATCGGGCTGGAGATGATCATCTATCTGGCGCTTGCCGGCGTCGCCATGGTGCTGTTCTGGATCGACGATGTCGAAGAGCGCGAACGCCTCGAAGCTTATGCGCTGTCGCTCACCGCTGCGGTCGGGCTCTGCTACCTCGGCTTCGTCTCCTACGACAACCGCAACCCCGTCTGCGACGCGCTATCGCCGGTGTGGCTGTCGGACGCGGTGCTCGGCGGAGCTTTGATGTACGCGCTCGCCTGGCTGTCACCCGCCGACCGGAAGCGCCGGCTTGTGCTTGCGCTGGTCGCCGGCGCGATCATCGCCGCCTTCCATGTGCTGACCTGGCCGCATTGCATCCAGCGCCTCGAAGGCGTGTCGCCCGAGGTCGAGCGGCTGTGGCTCAGCCACGTCAAGGAAGCGCGGCCGGTCTACATGCACGGCTGGCGCATCGCGACGCTGATCGTCGCGCTGCCGATTACCGGCGCAATCGGCTGGCTGGTGCTGCTGTGGCTGCGGCGCAGCGACGCGGCGCTGCGGCGGCGGGTGCTCGGGGCTGCAGTCCCCGGCTTTGCCGCCTCGCTGCTACTGCTGTGGCAGACGCGTACCGGCCCGGCGGCGCAGATGATGGCGACGGTTGGGGCTGCGGCGCTCGTGTGGTTCATGCTGCCGCTCGCCTGGCGGTCGAAGATGTTCGGATTGCGCGTGGCCGGGGCGGCCCTTGTAGTGATCGCCGGGGCCGGCGCGGCCGTGCCGTTCGTCCTCAACTTCATCCCCGAGACCAAGCCGACGCCCTATGAAGCGAAGATCGGCCGGGCCAACGGCCTGTGCGGCTCGCTGTGGGGGCTGCACCCGGTCGCGCTTCAGCCCAAGGGCATGGTGTTCACCTTCGTCGACCTGGGCCCGCGGCTGATCGCCGTCACCCACCACGATACGGTGGTCGGGCCGTACCACCGCAACGGCCAGCAAATCGCCGACGTGATGAATGCGTGGCGCGGAAGCGCCGACCAGGCGCACCGCATCATGGTCGACAAATATCGTTCCAACTATGTGCTGAGCTGCCCCGACAGCTCGACGACGACGATCTTCATGTCCGAAGCGCCGCAGGGATTTTACGGGCAATTGCAGCGCGGGCAGGTGCCCAAATGGCTCCAGCCCGTGCCGCTCCCCAAGGATTCGCCCTACCGGATGTGGAAGGTGGTCGCTTAGCCCAAGGCGGGGAAGCTCTGCCGCAAGCCGTCGATCACGAACTGCGCGGCGAGCGCGGCGAGGATCACCCCGAGGATGCGGGTGATCACGCTTTCGATCTTCTCGCCGATCAGCCGCAGCAAGGGGCCGGCGGCGAGCAAAGTCGCGAGCGTCAGCAGCATCACCACGGTAATGG
The DNA here is from genome assembly GCA_036523615.1 of Sphingomicrobium sp. Classification (GTDB taxonomy): domain Bacteria; phylum Pseudomonadota; class Alphaproteobacteria; order Sphingomonadales; family Sphingomonadaceae; genus Sphingomicrobium. The sequence continues at coordinate 1,184 of DATDDW010000287.1, read as the reverse complement.
CGGCGAGCACGATCACGATATGGATTGGCGTTTCGGCGCGCGACACCCACAGCATCGCGCTGGCGATCGAGCCGGGCCCGGCGATCATCGGCATGGCCATGGGGAAAACGCTGATGTCGTCGGCCTGCGGCGTCCCTTCGATCGAATCGGCGCGGCGCTCGCGGCGCTCGGTGCGCCGCTCGAACACCATCTCGACGGCGATGTAGAAAAGCAGGATCCCGCCGGCGATACGGAAGCTGGCGAGGCTGATGCCGAGCGCCTGGAGCATCGGCCGGCCGAGCAGCGCGAAGAACATCAATATGGTCCAGGCGATCACCGACGAGCGCAGCGCCATGGCCCGGCGCTGCTTGGAGGTAGCGCCGCGGGTGAGGCTGGCGAAGATGGGCGCGCAGCCGGGCGGATCGATGATCACCAGGAAGGTGACCAGCGCCGATCCGAACAGCTCGATCACGGCGCCGGATCGACCTTGTGGATGACTTCGGCGTAGCGCCCGTTCCGCCACAGGAAGACGCGCAAGGTGCGCGCACCCTTGGGCGTCACCTTCCAGTCCCAGCCGAGCGTCTTGTCGGCCGATTCGCCGCGGCCGTTGTCCTCGGGCGTGGTCAGCGCCTGCTTGCGCGTCAGCGGCGGCGGGGGCGCGACCGGCGGCCCCTTGGCGCGCGGCGTGCACGAGGCGCGGTGCACCTGCGGAGTCTTGGCCGTCGAGCGGGTGACCGGCGTTGGAATGCCGCCGTCATAGACCCAGCGCCACGCCCCGCCGCCTTTGCGCTGCCAAACCGTGGTGAAATAGCCGCCGAGCTTGCCCGCGGCCGTGAACCACGGGCCCGTGTTGACCGCGGTGCGCCCGTCGCACGAAACGAAGCTGTCGCTCGCGCGCCAAGTAATCGGCCGCGGCGGGTCCTTGCGGTCCTGCAGGAAATCGCGCGCCCACACCGCCTGCGGCGAGAACATGACCGCGTCGCGGTCGGCATATTTGCGGAACGCGGTCCATTGGCCGAGGCGCTTCGCGTCGGCGGCAAAGGCCGCTTCGGCATCGAGCGCGATCGGCGCGGCCGCGGCGGCAAGCAGGAGTGCAGCGATCATAGGCTCTTCTCGTAAGCGAAGCCTTCGCGGCGCGCGGCCGAGACGAAGGTGTTGCGGATGAGGCAGGCGATGGTCATCGGGCCGACGCCGCCGGGCACCGG
>DATDDW010000286.1:0-2438 GCA_036523615.1 Sphingomicrobium sp. | reverse complement strand
GGCGACATCCTGTCAGCGCGGATCGAAGATTCCGACGAGCACGACCTCTACGGCGTGCCGCTCTAGAATCTGTACCGGGCGCCGCGGCAGGTGGCGCGGGTTAGATCATAGCGCGCGAAGGGCTTCTCCGGCTTGCCCGGGACTTTCTCGACGATCGTCCAGCGCCAACCGCTGCCGGTCCTGGCGAAACGGTTGGTGTAGACCGAATCCCCATAATCATAGATCACGGTGAAGCCGTTCGCCTCGGCCATGCCGCTGGTCTTCACCGGCCCGGCGCCGCCGAACGTGTCGAGCCAGTAAGAGCCGATCGTCCCTGTCTTCTGCAGCTCAGGCGGCGCTCCGGCGCGCTCGGCGCCGTAGATGATCGCCGCTTCGTACGGCTGGCCGGTCACCGATCTTAAGTGAAGAACGAAATAGAGATGGCCGATCTGCCACTCGCCGCGGATTACCGAATCCGCCGACTTGCCGAGGACTTCGCCCGGCGCCTTCCAGCACCCTTCGAGGCCGCCCACGACTGGCGGAACTGCGATCGACGGTTCAGCGGCCGCCGCTGCCGCGAGCACCAACAGACTAACCATCCCAACCACCCCCCTGCTTGTACGGCCGTTATAGACTCGGTTGCGCCGTCAGGGCAGCATGCCCCTCGAATGGTTCGCCATCTCGATGCTCCAGATGCCAAGACGTTCAACGGCTGGCGCGATTTCTTAAAAGAGGTCGGCACGATCGTCCTCGGCGTCCTCATCGCGCTCACGGCCGGCGAGCTGGTGGACGATTGGCACTGGAAGAGCGAAGTCGGCATCGTCGAAGACAGCCTCGACGACGAGCTGTCGGACTCGCTGTTCGCGGCGCAAGAGAGGATCAAGATCACCGACTGTCAGCGAAAGACACTCGACGCCCTCGACGACCTCGCCGACAAGAGCCGCGGCACCTTGGTGATCCGGAACACGCCCGTCTCGCGCAACCGCGTATGGGGCTCGGCCGCGTGGGACGCCGCCGTCGCTTCGGGTGCGATCGCGCACATGCCGCACGACACTCGGAATGCTTATTCGGAGCTGTTCAGCTTCGTCCGCCTGTTCCGCGAGCTCAACCTGCGCCAGCAGGAGCTGTGGGCCTCGATCAACGCCTACCGCCGCCCGCGGCCGTTCACCGAAACCTCGCGCGACCGGTTCGTCGAGACCGTCGCCCAGCTGCGCTCGCTGACGAGCACAATGAACCTAGGCGCTCAGCAGTTCGTCGCCGCGGCCAAGCCGCTGCACATCCAGCTCGCTCCAGGGGACGCCGCCGAGCTCCGGCAGCCGCTCCCCTGCCCGATGCCCTGATCCGACTCGACAGCTCTTACGGCGCGGCTAGGCTGCGCCTCATGCTCAGGTTCACTCCCGCGCTGCTCGCGCTCATCGCTTTCCCTGCCGCCGCTCAGACGCTCCCGCCTGATCAGGTCGCCGCGGTCGACCAACTGGTGGCCAAGACCCTCGCCGACACCGGCGTCCCGTCCGCCGAGATCGCGATCGTCCGCAACGGCCAGCTCGTGCTCGACAAGGCCTATGGCAAGGCCAACGAGGGCGTCCCCGCCAGTCCGACCCTTCCCTACCAGATCGCGTCCAACTCCAAGCAGTTCACCGCGATGGCGCTGATGCTGCTGCGCGACGAGGGCAAGCTCAGCCTCGACGACCATGTCGCCAAGTTCCTCCCCGGGATCAGCGGCGGCGACAAGATCACCATTCGGCAGCTGCTATCGCACACCTCCGGACTGCAGGACTTCTGGCCGCAGGACTATTCCTTTTCCGACATGGCGGTGCCGACCACGCCCCAGCACATCGTCGACAAATGGGCGAAGAAGCCGCTCGACTTCAATCCGGGCACGCGCTGGCAATACAGCAACACCGGCTATGTCGTTGCCGGCATGATTGCCGAGAAGGTCAGCGGGATGCCGCTCATGACCTATCTCCAGCGCAAGATCTTCGGGCCGCTCGGCATGACCAGCGTCAAGGACCAGGACGACACCAACACGCCCGCCTTTCCCGCCGGATATCACCGCAATGCGCTCGGCCCGGTGCGCGTCGCCCAGCAGCCCGGACGCGGCTGGCTCTACGCGGCGGGCGAGCTGTCGATGACCGCCGCCGATCTCGCCAAGTGGGACATCGCGCGGATGAACCGCGCGCTGATCCCGGCGCGCGACTGGGCCGAGCAGGAAGCGCCCGTGCTCCGCGCCGACGGGCGCACCAACGGCTACGGCCTCGGCATCCAGAACCATTATGCGCGCGAGCGCCACGTGATCGACCACGGCGGGGAGGCGGTCGGGTTCCTCACGCAGAACACGATCTATCCCGACACTAAGGACGCCATCATCGTCTTCACCAACGCGGATTTCTCCGGGGCGACCGACACGCTCACCGGCGGAATCGAAAAGATCGTGCTCGACGCTCCCGAGGCCACGCTGG
>DATDDW010000285.1:0-15377 GCA_036523615.1 Sphingomicrobium sp. | reverse complement strand
CGCACGCCCGTGCGCGCCATCGCGCCAGTCACGCCGCAACGCATCACCGCGCGACTCGCGGCCATCACGCGGCCAAACAAACAAGCGCCAAGACCCTGCGCTACTGCCGCGGCCTCAGCCACCGCCAGCTCAAGCACCACGACAAGTGTCGCGCCTTGCTTCGCCAGCAGCAGCACGCCGACCGGGCCGCCAAAGACCTGCGCTGGTGCCACAGCCTCTCGCATCGCCAGCTGCGACACAACGGCAAGTGCCGCGTGCTGCTCCAGCGGCAGCACCGCGCCGAGCAGTCGGCGAAGGACCGGCGTTACTGCCGCAGCCTCTCGCACCGGCAATTGCGGCACAACAGCAAGTGCCGCGCGCTGCTCCGCCAGCAGGATTCGGCGCGCTCCCACCGGCATCGCTCGCGTACCGTCGACCACCGAAGCACGCGGCATCACCGGCGCCGCCACTAGGTCTGGCGTTCGCCCCCCATTGCGGCGGCTTGCCGGTGCGCTAACAGTCGAGCGCATGAAACCATGCCTCGCCCCGCTCGCCGCTTTTCTCCTCGCTTCAGCCGCGCCCGCGGTGGCGCAGAACGCCGCCATCCGCGCGATCCCCGGCGGGATCGCGGCCACGAGCGGCGATGTAGCGCTGAGCGCGACGGCGCTCACCGACAATATCGTGCGCGTGCGGATCGCCCGCGGCGGCCGCTGGCCCGAGGACGCGAGCTGGGCCGTCCCGGCGGCCGTGCGGCGTCAAAGCGTCGCCGTGCGGCCCACCGCCGACGGTTTCGCCACCGGGGCGGTCGCCGTTCACCTCGACCCGCGGACGCTCGGGCTCAGCCTTAGCGACCTCCAGGGGAAGACCATCGTCGCCGACGCGCCAGCGGCGCTTCGCTTCGACGGCGCCGGCTTCACCTTGCGCAAGTCGCTGCCGATCGGCGAGCATATCTACGGGCTCGGCGACAAGACCGGGCCGCTCGACCGCCGCGGCAGCACCTTCGTCGACTGGAACACCGACGCCTTCGGCTTCGCCCCGTCGACCGACCCGATCTACAAGTCGATCCCCTTCTTCATCGGCGTCGATGGGGACGGTGGCGCCTACGGCCTGTTCCTCGACAACAGCTGGCGCGTCAGCTTCGACTTCGGCCACAAGGACGCCAGCGCGATCGAGATCGGCGCTCCCGCCGGGCCGATCGATTATTATCTGATCGCCGGACCAACCGTCGCCGACGTCGTGCGCCGCTACACCGACCTCACCGGCAAGCCACCGCTGCCGCCGCAATGGGCCCTCGGCTACCAGCAGTCGCGCTGGGGCTACATGAGCGACGCCGACATCCGCGGCATCGCCGGCCACCTGCGCTCCGACCGCATCCCCGCCGACGTCATCTGGATGGACATCGACTACCAGGACCGCGAGCGGCCGTTCACCGTCAACACCAAGACCTTCCCCGACCTCAAGAAGCTCAATTCCGACATGCTCGCCAAGGGCATCCGCCTGGTGGCGATCACCGACCTGCACGTCGCTTACCTGCCGAACCAGGGTTACGCGCCGTTCGACACCGGCATCGCGGGCAACCATTTCGTCCACAAGGCCGACGGCAGCCTCTACGTCGCGCCGGTGTGGCCCGGCCCGTCCGTGTTCCCCGATTTCACCCGCGCGGCGACGCGGCAGTGGTGGGGCGGACTCTACAAGGATTTCATCGCCGACGGCTTTTCCGGCTTCTGGAACGACATGAACGAGCCGGCGGTGTTCGAAACCCCGACCAAGACGATGCCGCTCGACAATATCCACCGCATCGAAAGCGACGACTTCGCTCCGCGCAATGCGATCCATTCCGAGATCCACAACGTCTTCGGGATGCAGAACACGCGCGGCACCATGGACGGCATGCTGCGGCTTCGTCCCGGCGTTCGGCCGTTCGTGATGACCCGCGCCTCCTTTGCCGGTGGCCAGCGCTACGCGGTAACCTGGACGGGCGACAACAGCTCGACCTGGGATCATTTGCGGCTGTGTATTCAGCAGCTAGCCAATCTCGGCCTCTCGGGGTTCAGCTACGCCGGCTGCGACGTCGGCGGCTTCATCGGCGGCGCAAGCCCCGAGCTGCTGACCCGCTGGTACGAGCTGGCGGCCTTCACGCCGGTGTTCCGCAACCATTCAGCGCATGATGCGCCGCGGATGGAGCCGTGGGTCGACGGGCCGCAGCATTTGACGCTGCGGCGCAAATATATCGAGGAGCGCTACCGGCTGATGCCCTACCTCTACGCGCTCGCCGACCAGAATGCGCGGACAGGCGATCCGGTGATGCGGCCTTTGTTCTACGATTATCCCGACGCGCTGAAGCTCGACTGCGATTCTGCGCTGACCTTCAGCGTCGGCCGCGACCTGGTCGTCGCGGCGCCGCCGCGGCCGGAATCGCCGCAGCCGCAGCCGATCTGCCTGCCCGCCGGCAGCTGGTTCGATTATTGGACCGGCCTCCCGGTCACCGAGCGCAAGATTATGAAGACGCCGCGCCTCGCCGAGGTCCCGGTCTACGTTCGCGCCGGCGCCATCATCCCGCGCCAGGCGCTGGTTCAGAGCACCAGCGACGCGCCCAAAGGGCCGCTCCAGCTCGACATCTACCCCGGCGGCGACTGCCGCGGTCAGCTCTATTTCGACGACGGCCTCAGCATCGGCGGCCCGAGCCTGCGCCAGAGCCTCGCCTGCACCGTCACGAAGAACGGGATCTCGCTCCAGTTCGGGCCGCGCGAGGGCGCCTATAAGCCGTGGTGGAGCAAGATCGCGGTGACCGTGCACGGCGCCAAGCCGGTGCACAAGCTCATCGCCGATCAGCCGGCGGCGGGCACCGTCGAGATCGGGCGGTGAACCCATCCAGGCCCCGGCTGCTGCTGTTCGCCTTCGGGGACTTCGCCTTCAATCTCTACTGGCAGAGCATCATGCTCTTCCTCCTGTTCTACTACACCGACGCGCTCGAGCTGCCGATCGGGGTCGCGGCGACCACCTACATGGTCGCGTCGGTGTGGGACGGGATTGCCAATTTCGCCGCCGGGGTGCTGGTCGACCGCGGCCACGACCGCTTCCGCTTCGGCCCTTTGATCGCGGCGGGCGCGGTGCCGCTGGGCCTCACCTTCGTCCTCACCTACCTGCCGACGCCGGTGAAGGGGGCGGGGGCGATCGGGATGGTGCTCGTCGCCCACCTGCTGTTCCGCACCGCCTATGCGGCGGTCAACGTGCCTTATCTCGCGATGTCGGCTCGGGTCAGCCCCGACCCGGGCGACCGCGCCTTCGTCGCCGGCATGCGCATGCTGTTCGGGACGGCGGCTGCCGTCACCGTGGCCCTGGCCACCGTTCCCGTGGGGCGGTGGCTCACGGGCTCAAGCGCCGCGCAGGCCTATTTCGGAGCGGCGATGCTGTTCGCGCTCGTCGGGGCCGCGATCCTCGTCGTCGTCGGCCTTACCTATCGCGATGCAGCCGAGGCGCATCGGCCACTCCCCGGCAGCCTCAAGGCGGCGCTTCTGAGCCTCGCCGCAAACCGCGCGTTCGTCGCCTTGAACGCGGCGATGATGGCGATGATCGTCGCCATCACCGTCCTCAATAAGTCGGTGCTCTATTATTTCAAATATCTCCTCAATGACCCTCAGGCAGGGCAGCTCGCGCTCGCTTCGATGGGACTCGTCAGCGCGATTGCCATTCCGCTGTGGATGCTGCTCGGGCGAGCCGTTGGCCTCACGGCGCTGTGGCTGATCGCCGCGACGCTGGGCGTCTTGGGCCTGCTCACCTTCGCCGCCGTGCCGTTCGACGGAGCGCGCACGATGCAATTCTTCCTCGTCGGCATGCAGGTGATGATCGTCGGCTTGAATTTCGTCTTCTGGGCGATGCTCCCCAACACGATCGAATACGGCGAGCGCGAGACCGGCTTGCACGTTGAAGGTGCGGTGTTCGGCGTCGCCGCGCTGCTGCAGCGGATCGCCATCGGCATTGCCACCGCGATCCTCGGCTGGAGCTTCGCTTCGGCCGGTTACGTCGCCAACGTCCAGCAGAGCGCCGAGACGCTGGCGCGGATGCGCATGACGGTCTCCCTGGTGCCGCTCGCCTTCCTCGCGCTGTCGTGCGTCGCGATGATGCTCAATCCGCTTGGCCGGCGCTCGTCGGCCGCGCCCGAGGTCGCGCAGCCCGCCTAGGCGGTGAGCTCGAACGTGCCGTGAAGCCCGTCGGCCTCGGCCGAAGGCGCGATCCACACGTCGAAGGTGCCCGGCTCGATCACCGGCCGCGCGTCGCGTCCGTAGAATGCCAGATCAGCGGCGCGCAGCGTGAAGCGCACGACCTGCGACTGCCCCGGCGCCAGCGCGATCTTGCGGAAATCCTTGAGCTCGCGCACCGGCCGGGTGAGGCTGCCGACCTGCTGGTGGGTGTAGAGCTGCACTACTTCCTCGGCGGCGCGGCGGCCGCGGTTGGCGATCGTCGCGGCGACCTCGATCTGGCCCGCCATCGGTAGGGCAGGGCCGCTCAGCTGCAACCCTGCATATTCGATCTTGCCGTAGGTGAGCCCGTGCCCGAACGGGTAGAGCGCGCTGTTCGGGATGCCGCGGAAATGGGCCTTGTACGGCTGCAGCTCGCCCGGCGGGTTCGGCCGCCCGGTCGGCTTGTGCGCGTAATAATAAGGTTCCTGGCCCGACCGCCGCGGGAAGCTCGCCGGCAGGCGGCCCGAGGGGCTGTAGGCGCCGAACAGCACGTCGGCGATCGCATTGCCGGTCTCGGTGCCGAGGAACCAGGTGGCGAGGATCGCCTGAGCGTTGGCCACCGCGCCCTCGAGCGCCAGCGCGCGCCCGTGCTTCAGCACGACAACCGTCGGCTTGCCTGCTGTCGCGACGACCTCGGCCAGCGCCTGCTGCGGCGGGGGGACGACGATCTCGGTGCGCGACTGCGCTTCGCCCGACATTCCCGCGTCTTCGCCGATGGCGAGGATGACGACATCCGCCGCCTTCGCGGCGGCGAGCGCCTGGTGAAGCCCGCCGGCGAGCGGCTGCTCGACCCCTGAGCCCTGCACCACGGTCACCGACGCAGGATTGGCGACCGCCTTGCGCACGCCGGTGGCGAGGTCGACCGCTTTGGCATCGTCGCCATAGACCACCCAGGGCCCGACGAGATCGTGCGCTCCTTGCGCGAACGGTCCGATCAGCGCGATCTTCCGTCCCGAGCGCGGCAGGGGCAGAAGGTCGCCATCGTTCTTGAGCATGACGATCGCTTTTCGTCCTGCCTCGCGCGCCAGCGCCCGCGTCGGCGGCAGCAGCGAGCGCGCCGCCTCGCGCTTCTCGTCGATGCGGCGGAAGGGATCGTCGAACAGGCCGAGCATGGCTTTCAGCGCAAGCACCCGGCGCACCGACTGGTCGAGCTGCGCCTGCGGCACCGCGCCGCTGCGCACCAGCTCGGGCAAATATTTGCGATAGAGGCCGCTCTGCATGCTCATGTCGACGCCGGCGAGGAACGCCAGCCGCGCCGCATCGCGCCCGTCCTTGGCGAAGCCGTGCGCGATCATCTCTTCGTCGCCGGTGTAGTCGGAGACGACGAAGCCCTGGAAACCCCATTCGCCGCGCAGCAGCTCGGTCATCAGCCAGTGATTGCCGGTCGACGGCACGCCGTTGATCTCGTTGAACGAGGCCATGGCCGAGAGAGCGCCGGCGTCGAACCCGGCCTTGTACGGCTGCAGATAGACTTCGCGCAGCCGCTGCATCGACATGTCGACCGTGTTGTAGTCGAGCCCCGACTCCCCGGCACCGTAGGCCGCGAAATGCTTGATGCAGGCGAGCAGATGCTCGTTCGACTTGAGGTCGGCGCCTTGGAATCCGCGCACACGCGCGGCGGCGAACAAGCGGCCCATCAGCGGGTCTTCGCCGCCGCCTTCGACGCCGCGGCCCCAGCGCTGGTCGCGCGCGACGTCGACCATTGGCGAGAAGGTCCAGTCGATGCCCGCTCCCGACGCTTCGAAGGCCGCCGCTTCCGCCGTTCGCCGCGCCAGGTCGGGCTCGAAGCTCGCCACTTCGGCCAGCGGCACGGGGAAGATCGTCCGGTGGCCGTGAATGATGTCGGCGGCGAAGATCAGCGGGATCTTCATCCGCGATTCTTTGGCGGCCGCGGTCTGCAGGATTCGCGCCATGCGCGCGCCGTTGCCGTTGAAGACGCCGGTCAGCTGGCCCTGGCGCGCTTCTTCGACCTGCCGTGGAAAATCGGAGCCCTGGCTCGGCGGATTGAGCGCCGTCGCAATCCCGCCGCCCCAAGCCGAGGCCATTAGCTGCAGCTGGCCGGCTTTCTCCTCGAGCGTCATCCGCCCGATGAGTTCGTCGACGAACGCTGGGACGCTGACTCGGCCAACGGCCTGCAGCAGCGCCCTTGCCGGGCTGGCGAGCCACGCTGCGACAGCTCCCGCGCCCATGAGTGCGGCCCGGCGCGAAATGCGCGTGTCTAGCATGGAAATGTCCCTCCACGTTGCGCGGACCGAGCGCAAGAGCCGCGCCACCAGCACGACTTTTTGGGGCGGCTTGACGGGCTCTGTAACCGGTTACATGACGCACCGGCCACGCAATTGCAATCGCCCGGCGCGTGACTTTCGCGCCACATTCTGCGGATAAGGAGCTCGATGCCCGACGCGACCATCCGTGACGTCGCCCGCCGCGCGCAGGTCTCTGTCGCGACGGTTTCGCGCGCGCTTAACGGCATCGAGCATGTGAGCGACCATGCGCGTGAACGAATCGCCGATGCGGTCAAGGAGCTCGGCTATGTGCCGCACGCGGGCGCGCGCAGCCTCAGCCTCGCGCGTACCAATGCGATCGGCGTCGTTCTTCCCGATCTCCACGGCGAGTTCTTCTCCGAGATCGTGCGCGGCATGGACCGCGAGGCGAGCGCTCAGGGTTATCTGTTGCTGCTGTCGAACCTCCACGGCGGCGCCGAGCAGGCGGTGCTCGCGCTGCGGGCGATGCGCGGCCGCGTCGATGGCCTGATCGTGATGGCCCCGCACTTGAGCGAACAGGACGTCGCCGCAGCTCTTCCGGCGGGTCTTCCGTCGATCCTCATCAACACTCGCGATGCGACCCGGAGCCATCCCGCAATTCACCTTGACAATAAAGCCGGCGTCCGCGCGGTAGTCGCGCATCTGGTCGAGCTTGGGCGAACCCAGCTCGTCCACATCGCCGGCCCGCCGCAGAATATCGACGCCCAGGAGCGTGCCGAAGCGTTCCGCGACGCGGCCGCGGAATATGGCGTCGAGTGCGTGATCATGCAGGGCGACTTCGAGGAGCCCTCAGGCGCGGCCGCAATTGATGCTCTGCTCGATGGCGGCCATCGCTTCGACGCGGTGTTTGCCGCCAACGACAACATGGCGATCGGCGCTCTCGAGCGGCTTCAGGGATCGGGCCTCAGGGTGCCCGACGATGTCGCGCTTGTCGGCTTTGACGACATTCCGCTCGCCCGGCATCTCGGGCTGTCGACGGTCCGGGTACGCATCGCCGAACTCGGCGAGCGCGCATTGGCGCGGCTGCTGTCCAGCCTCGGTAAGGAGGACGGCGGCGACGAGCTGCACGCGCCGGAACTCGTCGTCCGCACGACGAGTAGCGCGGGGGCCATTCAGTGATGCGCGTCGACCGTCGCGGCTTCATCGCCGCCTCATCGCTGGTGCTTGCGGGGACGGCCATGCCCGCCTGGGCATCCTTGGACGCAGGCCCGAGCCTCCCGCCGTTCTACGACGAGATCGAGCGCCGCACCTTCCGCTGGTTCTGGGACCGGGTGAATCGAAAGAACGGACTGGTGCCCGACCGCTGGCCGACGCCGTCCTTCTCGAGCATCGCCGCCGTCGGCTTCGCGCTGCCGGCTTATGCGATCGGCGTCGAGCGAGGCTGGTGCTCGCGCGCCGAGGCGCGAGACCTGACCCTCACCACGCTACGCTTCTTCTCGAACGCCCCGCAGGGGCCGCAGGAGCGCGGGACCACCGGCTACAAGGGCTTCTTCTACCATTTCCTCGACATGGAGACGGGCGAACGGTTCGAAAAAGTCGAGCTGTCGAGCGTCGATACCTCGATCCTACTGATGGGCGCTCTGTTCGCCGGCCAATATTACAGCCTGCCGGACCCCCGCGAGCGCGAGATTCGCCGTCTCGCTGCCGCGCTTTACGAGCGCGCCGACTGGAGCTTCTTCCGCAGCGACGGGCGCCGCGCCGTATCGATGGGCTGGCACCCGGAGAGCGGCGGCGACCTCATCCCGGCGAACTGGGTCGGCTTCAACGAAGGGATGTTCGTGAACATCCTTGCGCTCGGCTCTCCGACGCATCCGGCCCCCGACGATCTGTGGCAGCAATGGACCGGGAACTATGGCGAGTTCTGGCGCGGCGAGGGGCCGACGCGGCGCGTCGCCTTCGCGCCTTTGTTCGGTCACCAGTACAGCCACATCTGGATCGACTTCCGCGGCATTCGCGACGCGCCGATGCGTGCCGCGGGCTTCGATTATTTCGAAAACAGCCGCCGCGAGACATACGCCAACCGCGCTTATTGCATGCGCAACGCGATGAGCTGGCGCGGCTACTCGAAGGATGTGTGGGGCCTCACCGCCTGCGATGGGCCGGGCAGCTTTGAACTTCCCTATCGCGGTGAGAAGCGGACCTTCTACGGCTATGCCGCACGCGGGCCGCTCGACGAGCCCGACGGCCGCGACGACGGCACGATCGCGCCCACTGCTGCGCTCGGCTCGCTGCCGTTCGCGCCCGAGATCGTGATCCCGGCCGCCGAGGCGCTAATGAAGCAGCCGCAGCTGTTCGACACTTACGGGTTCAAGGACGCCTTCAACCCGAGCTTCACCTATACCGACGTGAAGCTCGACACAGGCTCGGTCGATCCTGAGCGCGGCTGGGTGGCCAAGGATTATCTTGGCATCGACCAGGGACCGATTCTGCTCCAGGCCGCCAACTATCGCGACGACTTCGTTTGGCGGACCATGCGCCGCGTGCCGGCGATCCGCCGCGGCCTGCTTCGCGCCGGCTTCACCGGCGGCTGGCTCAGCGGATCGGGACAACGCGGCTGAGCTTCGATACTCCTGCTTCATTGAAGGCTTCGATCGCGACCCAGTAGCGCACGCCTGCGTTCAGCGAGCGCAGCTCCTTGCTTAGCGTCGCACCGTTGCCGAGGTCGTCGGCCCACAATTGATGGGTCAGCGTCAGGCGGTCAGGGCGGATGCCGAAGCGGATGTTGTAGCCGATCGCGCCGGGGACGCTGGCCCAGCGGATCGTTGCGTCGCGCTGGTCAGCGTGACGCGCGGCGTCGACATCCACCGGTATCGCCGGCGCTCCGCCGTCAGCATTGCCGAACACGCGAATGTCGGCGACCGCGAGGTTCGGCGCGCCGACATGGCCGTGGACGTAGCGGATGAAGCGCGCGCGCACCGGCTGCGGCAGTTCGAAATAAGCGTTGGGCCGGTCGCGCCGCGGCGGCTCGGTCCGCGCGATCTCCTGCCAATGCTGGCCGTCGGCGGACGCCTCGAGCATGAACTTGGTATAGATGTCCGGCGCGTCGGCGAAGCGGTTGGACTGGTAATCGGCGTAATTGACCTGCACCGCGCGAACGGTGTCGATCCGGCCAAGGTCGACCGCCAGCGTTTCGCCCGGCCGGTTCGCCGCCGCGACCCAGAAGCTGCGCGGATCCTCGTCGGTTACCGCGGCGGTGCCGAAGCCCTTGCGGACGGAAGAAGCGGTGACCGGCTTCCTGTAGGACAGCAGCATCCAGCCGGCGAACAGGCTGTCCGGATCGCTGATCTTGCTCGTCGGTGCGTAGTGCGGGAAGTCGCCGAACCGCGTCGAGACCGCCATCTGTCCGTCGGCGTAGAACTTCGCCGGATGGATCACGATGCGGCGCTCGAAAGTCTGATTGTAGCCGATCCAGTTGGTGCCGCTGTTCCACCAATTGCCGTAGCGGTCGGCGAACGTTGAGCCGTGACCGGCGCCCTCGGCATAGCCGCCCGGCTTATACGCGAGCGGATTGTACGGGGCATAGGTCCATGGGCCGAGCGGCTTGGACGAGGTGTAGACGCCGTTGGCATAGACGTTGAACTCGGTTCCCGGGCCCGCGTACTGCAAGTAATAGGTCCGCCCGACTTTCGTCATCCACGCGCCTTCGATGTAGGAAGGGCCGGGCTTGCCGGGCGTGAGGCAGGCGCAATGGTCCTGGCCGAAGCGTTCCCACCCGTGCACGTCCGGGTGAAGCGCGATCATCGGCTCGGCATGCGTTTGATAGATCATCCGGCCGTCCTCGAACGCGATCTTCTGGCCGTAGATCGGGAAGACGTTGGATGAGCCCCAGTAGAGGTACCACTGGCCGTCATTGTCCTTGAACAGCCCCGGGTCCCACGGGCCCGGCGGCACTTCGCCGGGCTTCATCTCGGTCGGCGGTTTGTCCACCGAGCCGGGCAGGGGCGGCATCCGCCGCACGAAGAAGTCGAGCTTGCCGCTGGCCGGGTCGGTGCTCGAGAGGATCGATCCGGGCTCCGTCATCGCCGGCATCAGGATGAGGCGCTTGCCATCGACGGCGGTGGCCGGCGCGACGACCGACTGGAGCGGCCAGCGCGACGGGGTGACGAAGCTCCAGTGGATGAGGTCCTTCGAGTGCCAATAGCCGTCGGCCAGCGTCAGGAAGAGGTAGTAGTCGTCGTAGTAGTTGACGATCGCGGGATCGGCGCCGGTGCGGTACGAGACGCCCTGGTTCATGTCCTCGAAATTGTAGCGGTAATCGAGGTCGATCGGGTTGATGTAGGTGCGCTGCTGCGCGGCCGCGGGAGAGACTGCGGCCACGGCTCCAGCAAGCAAGAGCAAGTGCCGCATCGTCAATTCCCTCGCACAAAGAGGTTGGCGGTGAGGCGGCCTTCGCGCGGATCCGCGCTGAAGCGCATTCCTTCCGGAATGATCCCCGAATGGAGCAGGCTGCCTTGATAGATCAGCATCCGGTCCGGGACCGCCTCGACCGCGCCGATCTGTTCGTAAAATTCGTTCGAGCCGTGGATGTAGCCGCAATCCTTGGCGAGCCGGGCCTCGGCCGCCTTGGCGGCGGCGACAAACTGGTCGACGTTCGCCTCGGTCACGCGCTCGATCCCAGTCGTGCGTTGCCGATAGAAAGCAGTCCCGCTCCCCGGCGGCACGCGCAGGTAATGCAGCAGGGCGAGATATTTCGGATCCGGCGTATCGAAGTGCGGCAACCGCTGCACGGGGCGGAGCTCGTGCGGCTGCAGGGTCACGATTGAAAAGCTCGCCTCCACAAGAGTGAAGCGATCGATATCGAAGGCTCCGGCGATAAACTGCCCAGCCTCCTCACACGTGCGCTCGACATATGCATTCGCATCCGCGTCGTCTCGAGTGATCAGTCGCCGCACGCCCGGATAGTAATTCACATCGATCGCGGGGAAGGGCGCGAGCCGGTCGGCGATCTCGGCGACCGCGTCGGCCGAGCCGCTGAAATCGTCGATGACGACGACCGGTGTCTGGCTCGTCCCGAAACGCAAGAGCTGTGGCTTCACGCCTGTGCGTCCTAAACAAAAGGAGGGGGGCTGTACCCCCCTCCCGATGCTGCCCCGAACCGAAGAGGCGTACTCGATCAGAACTTGTACTTGAGCCCGACCTGGAACTCGCGCTGGTCGTTGCCGATCGGGAAATTGTCTGTCCGCGGCGCGGGGTTGCCTCCGCCGGCATCCCACGAGGTGTAATTGCGGTTCAGCCAGTTGAAGACGTTCAAGGCCTCGAAATCTGCGGTCAGCTCGTGGCCCCACGGCATCTTGAAGGTCTTCGCGACGCGCAGGTCGAGGCGCTTGTAGCCGATGTCCTGCTTGGGGAAGTAAACCCCGCCCAGGTTGGCATAGCAGCAGGCGCCTACGGGCACGGGAGTCGTCAAACCGTTCCACGGCGCGACGATGTGGCCGAACGCGGGCCCCGACGACAGCGTCAGGATGCCCGACAAAGTGATGTCGAAGGGAGCGCGGAAGGTGCCCGAGGAGACCCACCGCCATTTTTCGACGCCGTTGACGTTGTTCGTGCCGTACACGCCAAACCGGGGACCGTTGTAGAACTCGAGGCTGTTCAGTTCCTGCGCCACGTTGCTGCGCGCGCGTTGGAGGGTCAGCGCCGTGGTGAAGCCCCACCTGCTGGTGTCGGTGAACACCTTTTCCGCCTGCAGGTAGATCGCGTTGTAACTGGCCTTGCCGTTGTTGAGGCCACGGTTGAGCTTGCCCTGGAAGCCGGTCAGCTGGCCGTTGGTCGCCGGGCAGTTGGGGAACGGCCCGTTCGGCGTGAAGTCGATGATCCACTGGTCGCCGCCGTTCACGCAGCCGCCGGGCGTGAGCAGCGTGGTGAACCACCCGGTCGAATAGAAGTTCGCCCGCGCGTACATGTTGATGTTGTGCGAGTTGATGTGGCTGAACGTGATCGACGCCGTAATGTCGCCGAAGCGTTTGCGTACGCCGAGGTCGAACTGGTCCGAATAGGGCATCTTGATCTTGTTCGGCATCACCCAGACTTCACCGCCGATGCCGCCCTGCGCGATGGCGAACTGCTGCAGGGTCTGCGGATTCCTTAGCCCAGAGGTGAACTGGGCGCAGTTGGCGGCATCGACACCGCTTCCGGTGCCTTGGCTCGGTCCGCCATTCGGGCAGAAGAACACGGTCCGGATGACGCTCGAGTTCTTGATCGCCTCGACCACGCTGTTGATGAACAGCGTGCGGTCGTAATACCGGCCGGCACCGCCGAAGATGACCAAACTCTTGTCACCGTAGACGTCGTAGGAGACGCCAAGGCGCGGCTGGAAAGCCTTCTTGTAGGTGCTCCGGTTGTGCCCGTTGGAAATATAATCCTCGGGATTGATCCCCGCTGCCGGCCAGCCCGGATAGTTGCGGAGCGCGTTGGCGACCGCCGCAGGCGTCACGTAATGCTTGTTGTTCGGGTTGGTTTCGTAGTCCCAGCGCAACCCGGCATTGACGGTCCAGTGAATGTCGGGCTTCCACTCGTCCTGAACGTAGAGGCCGATCTGCGTGTCCTTCCCCTTGAGGGTCGGCGCTGGGACCGTGTTGATCCGTGCGGCATAAGGCAGGTTGACGTTGGGATCGAACGTTCCGTTCGGTCCCGGGTTGAAGAAGTAATAGCGGCCCTCGAACGCGTTGTTCTCCGTGCGCTGCAGGCTCATGAAGTTGAGAAGCGCGCCCGCCTTGAAAGTATGCTGGCCCCGGCGCAGCGTCGCATCGTCCTTGAAGGTGATGAAGCGTTGCTTGTCGCCCTGCTCGAAGAAGTGGGCGCCCGTGACGATCCCTTCCGAGAAGTCCGGATTCCCCGCGTTGTTTTGGCAGTTGATCAGGTCCTGGCCTGTGAAGAGACCGGTGCACAGCGCCGGTGAGGCCAGTGGGTTGGAGATGACGAACTCCGGCCCGGTCGTTACCCGCGGGGTCGCCTGCGTGCCGGTGTCGTAGGCCGCGTTGAACTGGTTGTTGAAGTCGCCGGCATTGTGGTTCCACTGCACCTGGTACCGGCTCTGGTGCGTGAGGATGAACCGGCCGTGGCTTTCGGTCGCGTTGCCGGAGATGTCGGTGAGATTGCTTTCGCGCCGTCGGTAACCGATCAGGTTCACCGTATCGTTGTCGGTGGCGAAGAACGTCAACTTGCCGAAGAAAAGCCCTTGGTGGAAGTCGCCCGTGTGCGGCTGGTTGACCTCGGCGACGAGCGGCGCTGGAAAGATCGCCGAAACGTTGCCGGTGGACGTCGGAAGCTTCTGCGTCAGTCCCTCGGCCGCAATATAGAAGTGCAGCTTGCCGGGGATGATCGGCCCACCAAATTCGCCGCCGAACTGCTTGCGGTCATAGTCGGACTTGGGGCACTTTTCGACGGGCCCAAAGGGGCCGTTGGGCGCGCAGAACGGCCTGCCGATGAGCGCCTTCGGCTGCCATTCGATGAAGGCCGACCCGTGGAAATTCCGTCCGCCGGTCTTGGTGATGGCGGTGATGACCGCCGACCCCGCCTGTCCCGTTTCCGCGCCGAAATTCTGCGTCTGGACCTGGTATTCCTGGATGGCGATCTGCGGGAACGGGTTACCGAGGCCGAAATTCTGCCCAAACACGCCGCCGAAGTTGATCGGGTTCTTGAAGCTCATCCCGTCGAGCAGGACGTTCACGTTCGATGCGTTGAGAGCGCCCGCCTGGACCTGCTTGTTGGTGCCGGGAGTCACCTGCACACCAGGAGCCAGCGCGGCGAAATCGAGGAAGTTGCGCTGGTTCTGCGGCAGGTTCTCGATCTGGGCGGTGGTGATGTTCGTCGCGACTGTCTGCGCGTGCGTCGGCTGCGCGGTGCGCCGTCCCGTGACGACGATCGCTCCGCCGCCGGCGGCGGGGGCGCGAGCCTCCTCGAAATCGAGCGTGACGGCCTGGCCGACCTGCACGCTTGTCGTTTGCGCAGGCGTGCCGGCAACGGCGACCGTGTAGCTCGATGGGCGCAGCCCGTAGATTGCGTAATTGCCCTGGGCGTCCACGGTGCCGGCAGTGCGCTGGCCGGTATTGTTGTCGGTTGCGACGACCTGAGACCCGGGCGCAGCTCCGCTCACGTGCCCTTGAAGGCTGCCCGTTTGCTCCTGCGCTCGGGCAGGTGTCGCGATGGTCAGCGCCGCCGCAATTGCGATGACGGAAATGCCGGATGCGAGCTGTCGCTTGTTGGAAATGGTTTTCACTTCACGCCTCTCCCCAGTTCGCGGCGGGTGTAACCGGTTACATTAATGCGTCGGCCATTTGGCTCTTTGGCGTCAGTAGAAACCCTTTCACGAAGCCCAAGTCAATTGGAGCTACAGCTGCGCAACAGCGCTTTGCGCCTGCTGTGGCTTTCAGGTCACGCTGCCAAACGGCGCTCAGTGGGTCGCGCGCTCATATTTGAGGTTGAAGCTGACGCTGGGCGGAGCGGTTGTCGGCGTGCGCGCGGTTTCCGAGCTCGGCGGGAGACGGCGGACGAACTCGCCGTGGTCGTGCATTTTGTCCGCGACATCGTCGATCACTTCCTCGATGTCTTTGAGGAAGCCGACGATATCTTCGGTCTTCACGAACCGCGTCACGGGATCCGCTTTCATCTCGAAGCCCTGGCCGAGCAGGACCTGGACCCAGCTTTCCTCGGCGAACAGCTCCTGCGCATTGTGCTTGAAGAAGCGGCCCGACGAACGGAACAGCTCGAAGCGCTCGTTCAGTGTGTCGGGCACGTCCATCTCGCGTACATGGTCCCAGAAGGGGTCGCCGCTTCGCCGAGTGACCTTGTAGTGGGCGATGATGAAGTCGCGCACGTCTTCATATTCGGTGCGGGCCTGGAGGTTATATTCCTCGATGTCGGCGGCGGAAAAATTCTCCGCCGGGAACATCGC
>DATDDW010000284.1:0-2352 GCA_036523615.1 Sphingomicrobium sp. | reverse complement strand
GTCAGCGGCTCGAAATAGAGCCGGTTCGACGTGTCCGGATCAGTCGAGACCGTCTCCGGGTTGCAATTGACCATGATCGTCTCGATGCCCGCATCGCGCACTGCAAACGCCGCGTGGCAACAGCAATAGTCGAACTCGATGCCCTGCCCGATTCGGTTCGGGCCGCCGCCCAGGATCATCACCTTGCGCGCATCGGAGACTTCGGCCTCGTCCTCCGGCTGGCCGAACAGCGGCGCCTCGTAGGTGGAGTAAAGGTATGGCGTGGTCGCGTCGAACTCGGCGGCGCAGCTGTCGATCCGCTTGAACACCGGACGGACGCCCAGGCGCAGCCGGTGCGCGCGCACCTCGCTTTCGGTCACTCCGCCGGTCATCGCCCGGATGGCGCTGTGCACGAGCCCGCCGCCCGCAGCGACCGCCTCGCTCATCTCGCGCTCGACCCCCGCCGAGCGCAGCGACAGCTGCGCCAGCCGCGCGTCGGAGAAACCCAGCGCCTTCAGGCGCCGCATCGCCCGTGCGTCGTGCGGCAACCCCCGCAGCCTCACTTCTTCCTCGGCGTGAACGATCTCTTCCAACCGCTTCAAGAACCACGGGTCGAACCCGGCGATCTCATTGATCCGCTCGACCGTGAAGCCCTGGCGAAGCGCTTCGGCTGCGACCAGCAGCCGGTCCGGCGTGGGTCGCGCCAACTGGCTCTCCAACGCCATCGGGTCGGCATCTTCGAGCTCGCGCACGCGGTCGAGCCCGGTCAGGCCCGTTTCGAGCCCGCGCAGCGCCTTTTGCAGGCTCTCGGCGAAATTGCGCCCGATGGCCATGACTTCACCGACGCTCTTCATCGATGTGGTGAGGATCGCATCGGCCCCGCGGAACTTTTCGAACGCGAAGCGCGGGATCTTGGTCACGACATAATCGATCGTCGGCTCAAAGCTCGCTGGCGTCGCGCCGCCGGTGATGTCGTTGGCGATCTCGTCGAGCGTGTAGCCGACTGCAAGGCGCGCGGCGACCTTGGCGATGGGGAACCCGGTCGCCTTCGAGGCCAGTGCCGAAGAGCGCGACACGCGCGGGTTCATCTCGATAACAACCATCCGTCCGGTCTTGGGATCGACCGCGAACTGGACGTTGGAACCGCCTGTTTCGACGCCGATTTCGCGTAGCACTGCGATCGCCGCCGAGCGCATGCGCTGATATTCCTTGTCGGTCAGCGTCAGCGCCGGGGCGACGGTGATGCTGTCGCCCGTGTGCACCCCCATCGGGTCGACGTTCTCGATCGAGCAGATGATGATCGCATTGTCGGCGCGGTCGCGCACGACCTCCATCTCATATTCCTTCCAGCCGAGCACCGATTCCTCGATCAGCACTTCGCTGGTCGGGCTGGCCTCGATGCCGCCGGCGACGATCTGCACGAACTCGTCGCGGTTGTAGGCGATTCCGCCGCCGGTGCCGCCGAGCGTGAAGCTGGGGCGGATGATCGCGGGCAGGCCGACGTGGTCGAGCGCCTGCAATGCCTCCTCGAGGCTGTGGGCGATCGCCGAGCGCGGCGATTCCAGCCCGATCTTGTCCATCGCCTCGCGGAATTTGAGCCGGTCCTCGGCCTTCTCGATCGCCTCGGCATTGGCGCCGATCAGCTGCACGCCCAGGCGGTCGAGGGTGCCGTCCTTGTACAGCGCCAGCGCGGTGTTGAGCGCGGTCTGCCCGCCCATCGTCGGAAGCAGCGCGTCGGGCCGCTCCTTTTCGATGATCTTAGTCACGATCGCGGGCGTTATCGGTTCGACGTACGTGGCGTCGGCAAGCTCGGGATCGGTCATGATCGTCGCCGGGTTCGAATTAACGACGATGACGCGATAACCTTCGCTTTTCAGCGCCTTCACGGCCTGGCTTCCCGAATAATCGAACTCGGCCGCCTGGCCGATCACGATCGGCCCCGCGCCGATGATCAGGATCGACGAGATGTCGGTGCGCTTGGGCATCAGCCTTGAGGGAACTGCATGTTGACGAACACGGTCTTAAGGCCATTGCGGCGCGCCCAGCGGGCGACGCACAGGCGCTGCTCGGCGCTCGGGTCCTGGTGGATGAGGAGGAGCAGCTTCTTCTCGCTTTCGTCCTGGATCAGCTCGCCGAAGGCGAGGCCGCAGCCCACCGCCACGTCATTGAGCTGGTCCTCCGTATGCATACGCGCCGGCGTCGCGCAGGCGGAAAGCGCTAATACGATCAGGACGGCGAGCTTTCTCACTTCATCGCGCCGACGAACTTGCCGAACAGATAAGCGCTGTCCTGCGGACCCGGGCTCGCTTCGGGATGGTACTGGACGCTGAACGCCGGCCGGTCGGTCAGCTCGATCCCGCAATTGCTGCCGTC
>DATDDW010000283.1:0-4256 GCA_036523615.1 Sphingomicrobium sp. | reverse complement strand
CTCGGAAGCGCACAAGGCCGCCGTGACCGGCGACACGGTCGGCGATCCGTACAAGGATACCGCCGGGCCGGCCGTCAATCCGATGATCAAGATCACCAACATCGTCGCGCTGCTGCTTCTGGCCGCGCTAGCGTCGGGCGCCGGCCACTAAGCGTTCTCTGGTCCTCCTCCCCTGCAGCTGCCGGGGAGGAAGGGCTTTCCTTTTGCCGCCAGAATGGCTTGAAGCGCCGCGATGACTCACGCGATCCGAGTGCACAAGACCGGCGGCCCCGAAGTCCTCGAGTGGGAAGAGGTCGAGGTCGCTGAGCCCGGTCCCGGCCAGGTGAAGATCCGCCAGGAAGCCGCCGGCCTCAACTTCATCGACGTCTATCACCGCACCGGCCTTTACAAGCAGGAGCTGCCCTTCACTCCCGGGGTCGAAGGAGCCGGCGTGGTCGAGGAGGTCGGAGCCGACGTCACCAACGTGAAGAAGGGCGATCGGGTCGCTTATGCCGGGCCGCTGGGGGGTTACGCCGAAGAGCGGCTGATCGACGCCGACCGCCTGGTCAAGCTGCCCAAGAACATCGCGGGCGAGCAGGCGGCGGGAATGATGCTCCAGGGAATGACCGCGCAGATGCTCCTGCGCTCGGTCTTCCCGGTGACCAAGGGCGACACCATCCTTGTGCACGCCGCGGCGGGCGGCGTCGGCCTCATCATGTGCCAGTGGGCCGCTGCGCTCGGTGTGACCATCATCGGCACGGTAAGCACCGAGGAGAAGGCCGAGCTCGCCAAGGCCCACGGCTGCGCTCACCCGATCGTCTATTCGCGCCAGGATTTTGTCGCGGAGGTGAACCGCATCACCGACGGCGAGAAGCTGCCGGTCGTCTATGATTCGGTCGGGCGCGACACCTTCATGAAGTCGCTCGACTGTTTGAAGCTGCGCGGATTGATGGTCAGCTTCGGCAACGCCTCAGGCCCGGTCCAGCCCTTCTCGCCGCTGGTGCTGTCGCAAAAGGGCTCGCTTTACCTCACGCGCCCCACCCTGTTTCACTATGTCGCGACGCGCGAGCAGCTTGAGAACAGCGCCAAGGAGCTGTTCGACGTCGTTTCGAGCGGCAAGGTGAAGATCGAGGTCAAGCAGCGCTTCCCGCTGAAGGACGCGGCCGAGGCGCACCGGGCGTTGCAGGAACGGCGGACGACCGGATCGACGATCCTGACGATCTGAGCCTCCTCGCTCCTTCACATTTGCGGTGGGCGCCGCTAAGCCTCCGCGACTTTTCAGCCTGAAAGGGATCGCTTGGCCAAGGAAGAACTCCTCGAGATGCGGGGGCAAGTCGTCGAATTGCTGCCCAATG
Organism: Sphingomicrobium sp.; assembly: GCA_036523615.1. GTDB lineage: Bacteria > Pseudomonadota > Alphaproteobacteria > Sphingomonadales > Sphingomonadaceae > Sphingomicrobium. The sequence continues at coordinate 2,922 of DATDDW010000283.1, read as the reverse complement.
CGATGTTCCGCGTCCGCCTCGAGAACGGCCACGAGATCCTCGGCCATACCGCCGGCAAGATGCGCAAGAACCGCATCCGCGTGCTCACCGGCGACGAAGTGCTGGTCGAGCTGACGCCTTATGACCTGACCAAGGGGCGGATCACCTACCGCTTCATGCCCGGCCGCGGAGGCCCGCCCGGTTACGCGGGCTGACGCTCGCTCATGCGGCTGATCCTCGCCTCGGCGAGCCCGCGCCGCCTCGACCTGCTCGCGCGCATCGGAGTCACTCCCGACGCCGTCGTTCCAGCCGACGTCGACGAAAGCGTGCCGAAGGGCGAGCTTCCGCGCGAGCATGCGTTGCGGCTGGCGCGCGAGAAGGCGCAGGCCGTCGCGGCGAAGGAGCCCGACGCGCTCGTGCTCGCCGCCGACACGGTCGTCGCGGTCGGGCGGCGGATCCTGCCCAAGGTCGAGGATGAGGCGACGCTGCGCGCCTGCATGCGGCTTCTTTCAGGCCGGCGGCACCGGGTGCTGACCGGGGTTGCCCTGGCGATGCCGGCAGCCGGAATGCGCGAGCGCATGGTCGAGACGATGATCGCGATGAAGCGGCTGAGCGACGAGGAAATCGACTATTACGCGAGCCACGGCGAGTGGCGCGGCAAGGCTGGCGGCTATGCGCTCCAAGGCTATGGCGAGGTCTACGTCCGGCACATCGCCGGCAGCTACTCGAACGTCGTCGGGCTGCCGCTCGCCGAAACGCGCGTGCTGCTGAAGTCGGCGGGGTACCCGATTGCCTGAATGGTTGAGCGAGCAGGGAATCGGCGAGACGCGCATGGCTCTCGTCGACGGCGACGAGATCCTCGAAGCGCGAATCTTGATGCACGGTGTCGCGGTCGCGGGGCTAAAGCTGGCCGCTCGACTCGTCAGCGGCGGGCGGAACGCAGTAGCGCGCGATGCCGCGGGCAAGGAATATCTCCTGCCCAACGGCGCGGGCAAGGCGACCGAAGGCGAGACGGTGGAGATCGTCGTCACTCGCTCGGCAATCCCGGGAGCCGAGCCGTGGAAGCGTCCCGTCGCGAAAATCGCCGGCGAGCAGGATGGCCTCAGCGATCCTGTCGCTGCGTCCGACGGACAGCTTCCGGACGGCTGGAACGACCTGATCGAGGAAGCGCGAAGCGGCATCGTTCGCTTCGCCGCCGGGGAGCTTCGGATTTCGCCGACACCGGCGATGACCCTGATCGATGTCGACGGCAACCTGCCGCCCGACGAGCTGGCGATCGCTGGCGCGGCCGCGGCAGCCCGAGCGATCCGCCGCCTCGATATCGGCGGCTCGATCGGCATCGACCTGCCGACGAGCCGAAGCAAAGGGTCGCGCCAAGCGGCGGCCGCGGCGATCGATGCGAACTTGCCACAGCCGTTCGAGCGCACGGCCGTCAACGGCTTCGGGTTCGTGCAGATCGTCCGCCCACGGCGCCGCGCATCGCTGGTCGAGCTGGCGCAGGACCGCGCGCCGTTCGAGGCGCGCGTGCTGCTACGTCGCGTAGCGTTCGAGCCGCCGGGGCCGAAGCGGCTCGCCGCTCATCCGGCGGTGATCGCCGTTCTGGAAAAACAGGGCGACTGGCTCACGGCTCTCTCGCGGCAGATCGGCGGCGCCGTCGAGTTGCGCGCCGACGGCTCGCTTCCCATCTCCGGCGGGTATGCCGAAAAAGTCTGACCAGCCCAGCGCTTGCCCGCTCTGCGGGAAGCCGGAGATCACCGAATTCGCACCCTTCTGCAGCCGCGGCTGCAAGGACCGCGACCTGTTGAAATGGCTCGGCGAAGGCTATCGCATCCCCGGCCCTCCAGCCGATCCGGAGAGGGTGGACAGCGATGGGAGCGACCGGTAGGGAGCGCGGCACTTGAGCGGGCCCCCTGCCCGCTGCGAGAGCCCAGGTAGCTCAGTTGGTAGAGCACGTGACTGAAAATCACGGTGTCGGTGGTTCGATTCCGCCCCTGGGCACCATCCCTCGTACCGCCAGCGATCTCGCGTAAGACCCGGCCCTATTCATAGCGCAGCGCGTGGATCGGGTTGGCTCGCGCGACCTTCACCGCGTGGCCGACGACGGTTGCGACTGCGATACCCAGCGCGACCGCGGCGGCGATCACGAACGGAACCGGAGTCAGCGCGATCCTCTGGTCGAAGCCGTTGAGCCAATCGCGCATCATCCACCAGGCGATCGGCCAGGCAATTACGTTGGCAATGATTACCGGGCGGCTGAACTGCCACACGAGCAGGCGAACGATGTCGCGCGTCCTCGCGCCAAGCACCTTGCGGATCCCGATCTCCTTGGTGCGCCGTTCGGCAGTGAATGCTGCGAGGCCGAACAGCCCGAGGCAGCCGATGATCACCGCGAGAAGCGAGAAGGCAGCGAAGATCTGCGCGCGCGCGTCTTCCTTCTTGTACATCTCAGCCATCACGTCTTCGCTGAACTTGGCATTGAACGGCACTTCATTGGTGATCTGCTTCCACTGCCGCTCGACCGCGGCTTTCACGGTCGCCGGATCGCCGCGGTAGCGGATCATCAGCCAACCCGGACCCGAGGTCACCTTGCGGAACATGACAGGCTCAAGGGGCGTGCGCACGGTACGGAAGCGGGAATCGCCGACCACGCCGATGATATTGAGGTTCATGATCCCGGCTTCGTCGGACAGGAGCTTGCCCCTGACGACCTTGCCGATGGCGTCCTGGTCGGATTTGAAGCCAAGCTTCTTGGCCGCATATTCGTTGATGACGACATTCACGCCGCGAGCCGCGATCGCTTTCTCCACGTCGGTGTTCGGCGGGTAGGGCGTCGTCATATCGTCGATCGGCCGGTTCGCGTCGAACCAGCGGCCGGCCTTGAGCGTCAGTCCCATGGCGTCGCGATACCCTTCCCCGACATTGTACTGGCCGATCAGCACCTGC
>DATDDW010000282.1:0-7410 GCA_036523615.1 Sphingomicrobium sp. | reverse complement strand
GACGGTGCCCTGCGCGAGGTTGAACTCGGCGCTGTATCTGAACCCGCCTGGTAGCGTTCCGTCGGCGCCGATGGTCAAGCGGCGGCCGCGGCTGTTCCACCCGAGATTTCCGAAGTTGAGACCCCCGACTGTCCCGCGAAGCTCATTGCCGCGGGGGAAGCCAACATAGCCGGCATCCCATTGGATCAGTCCCTTGGGCTTGAAGCTGAAGCCGGCGTCCTTGTCGTCAAACTGCGGAGCGCCTTTCCACGACGGCGTCGCCTTCACCATCGACGTTTTGATCTGCTCGATCGACGCTTGGAGTGCCTCGACCTGGGCCTGGAGAAGCTCGATCTTGGCCTGCGCCTCATCCATTGCCTGCGCGTTGGCGATCGTCGCGTCGGCGGTGGCATCGGACGGATCCGGAGTGTTGGGCGCCGGCTGATCCTGCGGCGGCGACGGCTGAGCGAATGCCGGCGCAGCGATGCAGATGGCGCTTCCCGCCAGAAGCGCGGCAACAAACTTCAACTTCATGATCTGTCCTTCCCCCCGTGGGTGACGAGCCGCGCAAACACCTTCGGCGCGGCCGCCGATTATCGTTGTCGTGACTCGAGCTACTTGAGGCTCGCCAGGTTAAGCGGCTGCAGACCGCGTGCGAGCTGCTGGCTGCGCGCGCGAACCGGATTCGGGGCGACGATCAGCCCGGCGTGACGCAGGTACCCGTTCGGCCCGAATGCGCTCTCCTTGGTGAACTCGGCGGCGTAGGCGCGCACCGCCGGGATGGCGCCGGCATGAGCGTTCTTGATGTAGATGTAGAGCGGGCGCGCTCCGGGATACTTGAAGCTCGCGATCGCATCGTAGGTCGGCGAGACGCCGTTGATCTGCAGGCCTTTCAGCCTGTCCTGGTTCTCCTCCAGATAGGAGTAGCCGAAGATGCCGATCGTACCCGGGTTGGCTTCGATCTTCTGCACGATGAGATTGTCGTTCTCGCCGGCCTCAATGTAGCCGCCGTCCTCGCGCATTCCGGTGCAGATCGCCTTGTACTTGTTTTCGTCCGCCTTCTTAACGGCGGCCATGCCGGCGTTGGTGTCGCAGCCCGCCGTCATGATCAGCTCGCCCAGCGCATCGCGCGTTCCCGACGTCGGCGGTGGACCGTAGACGCGGATGGGCAGGTTGGGCAGCTTGGCGTTGACGTCGTGCCACGTCTTCGCCCGGTTCGGCTTGCCCCACGGCGTCTTGGCCAGCGCGGCATAGATGTCGCGGGTGGTGACGTTCTGGAGCGGCGTGTTCTTGGCCGTCGCGAAGCTGATGCCATCGATGCCGACCTGGATCTCGGTGATCGCCGTAACGCCGTTCTGCTGGCAGAGCTTAGCTTCCGACGCCTTCATCCGCCGCGACGCATTCTCGACGTCAGGAAATTTTTCCCCGACTCCGGCGCAGAACAGCTTCATGCCCGCGCCGGTGCCGGTCGATTCGATGATTGGCGTGCCCAGCCGCGGATTCTCGCGAGCGATTCGCTCAGCGACAACCTTGGCAAACGGATAGACGGTGGACGAGCCCACGGCGCGCATCTGCGTGCGCGCTTCGGCCGTTCCTGAAATCGTGAGTGCGGCCATGCCCGCCGCAAAAGCAATGTTGGTGATCGTCATGTGAGTCCCCTTGGGCGGCAGTCTTCGCCGCCCGCGACTCACCCTCTAGCCAGCGTCTGCTACGCCGCAGTGACGGGACTGTTACTGTTCAATGACTCCACTTGAAAGCCGGTCTCCGGCGCGGATGCGCAGCGTCGGAGCGCTGCTTGGCCAGCGCCTCCCGCTCATACCGATCGGCAAGGCTGGTGAGGACGTCCCGAGCGGCCGGAGTAATGGCTGTCGCCGCCAGATCGCGACATTTGCGCGCATTCGATTGCATGCGTCCGGCTTCGTCTTCCATGCCCCGTGACCTCCCTGTCTGGTCAGTTGTTATGACTGCGACCCGGTTTCGCTGCACGTTTCACCGGCCGCGCTCGAAACGCAACTTCGGCACCCGGCGGCCCTTCTTCAGCGCCTGTCCGCGGCCCGACAGCGACGGATTGGCCATGAAATAATCGTGCAGGTTGAACTCCTGCCCGGGCTTGGGCTGAAGCCGCGTGTAGCTGCCGTCGGAATTCAAGCGCCAGCTCTGCTCGTTGTCGATGAGATTGGCGACCATCACCTGGTCGAGCAGCTGGGCGTGCACAGTACGATTCTCGATGGGCAGCATATATTCGATTCGCCGATCGAAGTTGCGCGGCATCCAGTCGGCCGAACTGATGTAGACCTTCGCCTCGGGGCTCGGCAGCGGCGGGCCATTGGCGAAGCACCAGAGCCGCGCGTGCTCGAGAAAACGCCCGACGATCGACTTCACCGAAATCGTTTCCGACAGACCTTTGACCCCCGGTCTCAGGCAACAAATGCCGCGCACAACCAGATCGATCGGGACTCCCGCGGCGCTTGCCTCATACAGCTTGTCGATCACCGCGGGATCGACGAGCGCGTTCATCTTCGCCCAGATGCCGCATGGATTCCCGGCGCGGGCGCTCGCGATCTCGACGTCGATCAGCCGGAGCAGCTCGCTGCGCATCGATTGCGGCGAAATCACCAGCTGCTTGAGGTTCCGCGGCTCCAAATAGCCGGTGATGTAATTGAACAGCTTGGCGGCATCGCGTCCAAGCTTGCCCGCGGCAGTGAAGTAGCTGAGGTCGGTGTAAATCCGGGCGGTCACCGGGTGATAATTGCCCGTCCCGAAGTGGCAGTAGGTACGGTAGCCCTTCTCCTCGCGCCGCACGACCATCGACACCTTGGCGTGGGTCTTCCAGTCGATGAAACCATAGACCACCTGCACTCCGGCGCGCTCGAGGGCGGCCGCCCACATCAGGTTCTGCTCTTCGTCGAAGCGCGCTTTGAGTTCGATCACCGCAGTGACCGACTTGCCGGCTTCCGCGGCATCGATCAGCGCCTTGATGATCGCGGATTGCTTGCCGGCGCGATAGAGCGTCTGCTTGATTGCCACCACGTCTGGATCGGCCGCCGCCTGCTCGATGAACTCGACGACGACCTCGAAGCTCTCGTACGGATGGTGGACGAGGATGTCCTTCTCGCGGATCGCCGCAAAGCAGTCGCCGCCGTTCTCCCGGATGCGTTCGGGGAAGCGCGGGTTGAACGGCGTGAACTTGAGCTCGGGCCGATCCTCATCGACTAGCAGCGCAAGGTCGGCCATGCCGAGAAAGCCGCGGGTTTCCGAGATGATTGCGTTTCTGGCGTCGAGCCCGTCGAGGACGAATTGCACGAGCCCCTCGGGCATGCCCGGCTCGAGCTCGAGGCGCACGACACGGCCGCGGCGACGGCGCTTGATTGCCGTGCGGAAGTAGCGAACCAGGTCCTCGGCTTCTTCCTCCACTTCGATGTCACTGTCGCGCATGATCCGGAACGCGCCGCCGCGCAGCACCTCGTACTTCGGGAATAGATAATCGGTCTTGCGGCGGATCAGCGTTTCGAGCGCAATATGCCGTCCGCGATCGCCGGGCAGACGGATGAAGCGCGGCACCGTCGCCGGCGCCATGATCAGCTCACGGACGCTCGTCTTGCCCTTCTTGAGCTCGAAAATAACGCTCAGGCCCTGGTTGGGGATGAACGGAAACGGATGTGCCGGATCGATCGCCTGCGGCGTCAACAGCGGGAAGATCTGCTCGCGGAAATGCTGGTCGAGCCACCGTTCGGCAGCTTCGTCGAGCGGCTCGTCGCCAATCACGCTGACGGCCGGATCGAGCTCCGCCTGCAGCGCTGCCCAGACTTCGTGCTGGCTGGTCACCAGCCGGTCCGCTTCGGCGATGATCGCTGCAAGTTGTTGGCCGACCGTCATTCCATCGGGCGACAGCTCTTCGACGCCGAGCGCCTGATGCGCCTTCAGGCCGGCGACGCGGACCATGAAGAATTCGTCGAGGTTGCTGGCCGAGATCGACAGGAACCGCACCCGCTCGAGCAGCGGGTGCTTGGGGTTGGATGCTTCCTCGAGCACTCGGCGATTGAATGCCAGCCAGCTCAGTTCGCGGTTGAAGTAGCGCGGCTGCGATGCGGAAAGCGCGGGGTCGGCGGAAGGCGGACGACTTGCCTCGCTGATAATGTCCATCAGCTCATTGCGCAGGTTGCGACGGCGAGTCGGAGGCACGGCATGTCGCCAAACTGAAACAGCGGCATGTTACAAGAGTGTGACGGAATCTGTTAGGGGCGGCGACGTCCACTCACCATTTACTGTGCGGAGATAGACGTGGCCAAAGGCAAGAAACAAAAAGGCAAGGGTGCGCGCAAAGGCGGTGGCACAAAGTCGCGAAGCAGCCTGAAAACGCTCGCCAGCAATCCGTTGGTTGCCGACGTCGTTGCGGCAGCGCTCGTCGCCACCGCATCCGCGCTCAAGGATTCCAAACGCGCGCGGGCGCTCGCCTCCGAGGCCGGGGATGAACTTGCGAAATTGTCGAAAGCCGGCGCGGAGCAGGGCAGCGCTTTGTGGGAGATGGCGCTGCAGATCGGCAAGCGCAGCCTCAAGGCCCTCGCTGCCGAGCCACCCGAGAAAGAGAAGAAAAAGGCGAGCGACAAGAAGCCGAAACAGAAGAAGGCGCGAGCGGCTGCCAGAAAGGCCTGATCGCGCGTATCAACTGCGGACACCGCGGCCACGGCAACCTTGGCCGTAGAAGGGCATTTCAGCAGTAATGCACCCGCTTCCTCTGGAGCAGCTCCCGCACGAGCTGGATAGCGCCGGGTTCACCTGCCAGGCGATCGTCGAGGCGCCAGCCGGGTCCCGCGTCAAGGTCTATTACGATCCCGACAGCCACCGCTTTCGCATCGGCAAGTTCCTGCCGCTGGGAATGGTCTTCCCGCTCGACTTTGCTTTCATCCCGTCCACGCTTGCCGGCGACGGCGATCCGGTCGACCTGTTGATCCTGCCCGAAGCCGCGTTGCCGGTCGGATCGATCGTCAAAGTGCGGATCCTCGGAGTTCTGGAAGCCGAACAGTTCAAACCCAACAAGCGGCCGCGGCGCAACGACCGGATCATCGCCCGCCTCGTCGAAAGCCGGCTGTTCGCCAAGGTGCAGCATCTCGGCGAGCTCGGCGACATGTTCGTCAATGAGCTCGGCACCTTCTTTTCGACGTACAAGCGGCTGCGTGGCCAGACCTACAATGTTCTCGCGGTCGGCGACCGCGAACGAGCGGTTCAGCTGATCGCGGAGGGAGCCCAGCTCGCGCAACAGCCTTAAGCCAGCGCGTCTAGAAAGCAGTGCACCCTAATGTCCGGAATGGGTCGAAAGCTGCCATTACGAAGATCCGGCGCGATCCAGCGATTGTGGGATTAAATGAGGGAGCGACTTGCCATGCTAGGCGCAATAGCTCACTAACATCAACGCTTTAGATTGAAAATCGTGGATGCCCCGCGTGGATTCGAACCACGATTGACGGAGTCAGAGTCCGTAGTCTTACCATTAGACGACGGGGCAGCTTGGGAAGGCGGCGAGATAGAAAGCGCCTTCTGGCGTGTCAACGCCACGCCAAGCCGCGCGCGGACTTGCCCAAACCCATAAACTTGTGATTAAAACCGGATCAAGTCAGCCGCGCCTTTCCGGTGCGGTGAAGAGAAACGGGCGTGTAGGATGGCGCAACGCGTCGCCAGTGCGCCGGCCCTGCAGCAGAGGTATCGCGAGCAGGGCGGGCCGTCGGAACCAAGACCTGCGCCAAGGCGCGAGTCTCACCGCCACACCTATGGGGCAATCGACCTCGGCACCAACAACTGCCGCCTTCTGATCGCGCGCCCGACCGAGGGGGGCTTTACCGTCATCGACGCTTTTTCCCGCATCGTCCGCCTGGGCGAGGGGCTGTCGCTCTCCGGCGCGCTGTCGCAGGAGGCGATGGACCGCGCCGTTGGCGCGCTTGGCGTCTGCGCCGACAAATTGAGGCGCCGCAACGTCTCGCTGTCGCGCTCGGTCGCCACCGAAGCCTGCCGCCGCGCGACCAACGGCCGCGAGTTCGCCGAGCGCGTGCGCGAGGAGACGGGAATCGTTCTCGACATCATCGAGCCGGCGGAAGAGGCGCGGCTCGCCGTCCTCGGCTGCCACAAATTGCTCGAGCCCGGCGACGGCCCGGCGCTGATCTTCGATATCGGCGGCGGCTCGACCGAGCTGGTGCTGGTCGACCAAGAGCAGGGCAGCCCCAGGATCCGCGCTTGGTGGAGCGCGCCGTGGGGCGTCGTCTCGCTGACGGAAAGCGAGGGCAAGGAGGCGCTCGAGGGTCCCGACCGGCTCAAGGCCTACATGCGCATGCGCGAGCGCGCCCGCCACGCTTTCTCCCGCTTCGCCGCAATGCTGCCGGAGAACCGCGAGGGCATTCGCCTGCTCGGCACCAGCGGCACGGTGACCACGCTCGCCAGCGTCCACCTCGCTTTGCCGGCCTACGACCGGCGGGCCGTCGACGGCCTGCATGTGCCGATCGAGGCGATGCAGAAGATCAGCAGCATGATCGCCGGCATGGACTATGACGAGCGCTCGGCGCTGCCGTGCATCGGCGGCGAGCGCGCCGACCTGGTCGTCGCCGGCTGCGCGATTTTGGAAGCGATCATGGAGATCTGGCCGGCAAAGAACCTCGGCGTCGCCGACCGCGGCATCCGCGAGGGGATATTGCGCTCGCTGATGGCCCGCGACGGCTGGCAGCTTTGAAGCGGCTGAAGACCGCCAAGGGCCGCAAAGTCTCGTCGACGCGCTGGCTCGAACGCCAGCTCAACGACCCCTACGTGCGCAAGGCCAAGGCCGAGAATTACCGCAGCCGCGCCGCCTACAAATTGCTCGAGCTCGACGAGCGCTTCGGCCTGCTCAAGGGCATCAAGGCCGTGGTCGACCTCGGCATCGCGCCCGGCGGCTGGAGCCAGGTCGTCCGCCGCAAGGTGCCGCAGGCGGCGATCGTCGGCATCGACCTCTTGCCCACCGACCCGATCGAGGGCGTCACCATCCTGCAGATGGACTTCATGGACGAGGCGGCGCCGGAGCGGCTCAAAGAGGTGCTGGGCGGCCCTGCCGACCTAATCCTGTCGGACATGGCGGCCAACACCGTCGGGCATCAGCAGACGGATCACTTGCGCACCATGGCCCTCGTCGAGGCGGGCCTCGAGTTCGCGCGCGAGGTGCTTCAGCCCGGCGGCGCCTTCGTCGCCAAGGTGCTCGCCGGCGGCGCCGACAGCCAGTTGGTCGCCCAGCTCAAGCGGAGTTTTGCCAGCGTCAAGCACGCCAAGCCGCCTGCCAGCCGCAAGGATTCCTCAGAATGGTACGTCGTCGCGCAGGGATTCAAGGGTTCAGAGATGCGTTAATGTCCGCAAAGGGTGGAAAGCCGCCATTTCTAGCGGGATGAAACCTAGGCACCATATTGCTTGATGTTGCGC
>DATDDW010000281.1:0-2574 GCA_036523615.1 Sphingomicrobium sp. | reverse complement strand
CGATCGCCGCCGAGCCGACGCCGACGGCCACGCCTGCCTTCACCAGCTTCGCGCGGCGCTCCTCGCTCGCTCTGTCGCTCTCGTCGCTCATGCTGCGGCTTCTATGGTCTCACGCCGCGCTTTGGAAGCCGTGTGAACGCGCGCTTCAAGACGCTGAAGCCGCTGCTCGGCAACCAGGAGCTCGCCGCCGACCCGCAGGTCCACGCGTCGCTCTCGGCCTCCGCCGGCACGGGAAAGACCCAGGTGCTCACCGCCCGGGTCTTGCGCCTGCTGCTCAGCGGCGTGCGCCCCGAATCGATCCTCTGCCTGACCTTCACCAAGGCCGCCGCTGCCGAAATGGCCAATCGCATCGGCCTGCGGCTCGCTAAGTGGGTGCGATTGAAGCGCACTGAATTGTGGAATGACCTCGAGGCGCTCGGCGAACGGCCAACCGAGCGTCTGCTGGATACGGCGCGGCAATTGTTCGCCCGGGTTCTCGACTGCCCAGGCGGGTTGAAGATCCAGACCATCCACAGCTTCGCCCAATCCCTGCTTGCCGCCTTTCCCGCCGAGGCGGGGATCACGCCTGGGTTCCAGCCGATCGAAGGCCGCGCCGAGCAGGAGCTGGTCCGCCGCACCCTGGCCGACCTGATGGCGGCGGCCGAGGAGCAGTGCGACGAGGCGCTGATCCGCGACGTCCAGTGCCTCAGCCGCCGCTTGGGTGAGGCCGGTGCCGTCGAATATCTGCAGGCCTGCGCGCGCAAGGCCGACGCAATGAAGGCGCTCGGATCGCCGTCCACGATCGAGCCCAGAATGCTGCGGCTGAGCGGCCTGCCCGAGGGGTCGGTAGAAGACTATATCGCCCGCAACTGCGGCGATGAGGGCTTCGACTGCGACCTGCTGCGCGCCGTTGCCGATGCTAATCGCGCATGGGGGAGGCAAACCGGCCTCGAGCATGCCGACACCATTGAGGCGTGGCTGGCTCTGACCCCGATCGAGCGTGCGGGGGCGCTGACCGACATTCTCAAGGTCGTAAAGCGCGTTTACCCGGGCCAGGCCAAAGTCGACTCGGAGTATGAGAGCCGTGCCGGCCATCTGGCCAATCTGATTGGCGAGTTGTTGCAGCTTCAGAACGGCGCTCGCTTGGCGGCGGAGATGGCGGCCGGGCTGCGCGCGGGTCAGGCCTTCGCCGCCGCCTACACCCAGGCCAAGCGCGCTGCCGGGGTCGCCGACTTCAACGACCTCATCGGCTGGACTCGGCAGCTCTTGCAGCAAGAGGGAATGGGCGAGTGGGTCCGCTACAAGCTCGATCGCTACGTGGACCATGTGCTGGTCGACGAAGCGCAGGACACCAATGCCGCGCAGTGGGACATCATCCGCCAGCTCGTCGCTGAGTTCTTCACCGGCTCGAGTGAGAGCGAGGACCGGCACCGCACCTTGTTCATGGTCGGCGACTTGAAGCAGGCGATCTACGGCTTCCAGGGCACCGATCCCAAGCGTTTCCAGGAAGCGCGGGAGGAGTTCAAACGCCGTGCTGCCGCGCTCGGCGGCGGCGACGACCTGTTCAGCTACCGCGAGCGTGCGCGCGAGTTCCGCGACCTATCGATCGCCGCGAGCTTCCGCTCGGCGCAGCCGATCCTCGACGTCGTTGACGCGGCCATCGCGGCGCTCGGTCCAGAGGCAATGGCGCTCGCCGAAGCGCCGCCGCCGCACCGCGCGCATCATCAGGACCGCGCTGGCGGCGTCGAGCTTTGGGCGCCGTTCGCTGTCGAGGAATCGCCCGACGATTCCGATGAAGGCGAGGAGCGGTGGATCAGCCTGCGCGACCGCGAATATGCCACCGCCTTGGCCGAACGGATCCGCGCGATGGTCGACGAAGCGCCGGCGCTCGCCTCGACCGGGCGGCGGCTGACGCCCGGCGACATCCTGGTGCTGGTGCGCAGCCGCGGAGAGCTCGCTTCGCTGATCGTCGCGCGGCTGTTCTCGGCCGGCGTGCCGGTGGCCGGAGTCGATCGCCTGCACCTCCACGAGCCGCTCGCGGTCCAGGACCTGCTCGCCGCGGTCAAGTTCGCGGTCCAGCCGAACGATGACCTTAGCCTTGCGTGCCTGCTGGTGTCGCCGCTCCTTGGCTGGGACCAGGAGCAGCTGCGCGCGCTGGCGGTGGATCGCAAGGGTTCGCTGTGGCGCCAGCTTCGGCAACGCGCGGGCGAGTTCCAGGAGACGCACGACGCGCTCGCCGAGCTTCTGCGCATCGCCGACTTCACCACCCCGTCGGCTTTCCTCGAGACTATCCTTTCAGGGCCGATGCAGGGCCGGCGGAAACTCTACAGCCGGCTCGGCATGGCGGCTCGCGACCCCATCGACGAGCTGATGAACAGCGCGTTCGAATTCGAGCGAAACGAGCCGGCGTCCCTCGACCGCTTCCTCGCCTGGTTTTCGCGCGGGACCGTCGACGTCCAACGCGACCCCGGCCAGCCGGCCAACGAGGTGCGTGTGATGACCGTGCACGGAGCCAAGGGGCTCGAAGCGCCGGTCGTGATCCTCGCCGACGCCACGGCCGACCCGGCGCGCCTGGGTCCGCCGCAGCGGATCCTC
>DATDDW010000280.1:0-6620 GCA_036523615.1 Sphingomicrobium sp. | reverse complement strand
GGTGCCCGACGAGATCCCGTCCACCGAGGACGAGGCACCGGTCCTTTCCGGCGACGCCGAACTGATGGCCTTAAAGCCGATGAACTGCCCTGGGCATATCCTCGTCTTCAAGCAGGGCATCACCAGCTATCGCGACCTGCCGATCCGCCTGTACGAGAATGGCAGCTGCCACCGGAACGAGCCGCACGGCGCGCTCCACGGGCTGATGCGGGTGCGCCAGTTTACGCAGGACGATGCGCACATCTTCTGCACCGACGACCAGCTGGTCGGCGAGGTGCGCGATTTCTGCCAGCTGGCCGACCGCGTCTACCGCGACCTCGGTTTCGAGAAATATGCGATCAAGCTCGCGCTCCGGCCGGAGAAGCGGGCGGGCACCGACGAGCAATGGGACCGTGCCGAGCAGGAGCTGCGTGACGCCGTCGTCGCCGCCGGTTTTGCGACCGAGGAATATGGCTGGGAGGAGCTGCCGGGCGAGGGGGCGTTCTACGCGCCCAAGCTCGAGTGGCATTTGACCGACGCGATCGGGCGCACCTGGCAGGTCGGGACAATCCAGGCCGACCGGGTGATGCCCGGGCTGCTCGACGCCGCCTACATCGGCGAGGACGGCGAGAAGCATACGCCAGTGATGCTCCACCGCGCCATCTTCGGCTCTTACGAGCGCTTCATCGGCATCCTCATCGAGCATTATGCGGGCAAGTTCCCGCTGTGGCTGGCCCCCGTGCAGGCGGTCGTCGCGACGATCGTCTCCGATGCGGACGAATATGCGGGTCAGGTGGCGGAGCGCTTGGCGCAAGCCGGAATTCGCGTCGAAAGCGACCTTCGCAACGAGAAGATCAACTACAAGGTGCGCGAGCACAGCCTCGCCAAAGTCCCTCTGCTTTTGGTCGTGGGTAAGCGCGAGGCGGAAGAGGGCACGGTCGCCCTGCGGCGGCTCGGCAGCGACGAGCATCAGAAGATGATGAGCCTCGATGAAGCGGCGGCGATGATCGCCGCCGAGGCAGTCCCGCCGGATTTACGGCCATTATCCTCACGGTCGTACGGCTCAACTGAATAAGCATCCACATCGCGTCTGACGCGAGTCCGCCACACATCGCGGCAAAAATGACTCACCGCGCGCCGCGCGACCTTTTCATCGTCCGGCCGAGCGCTTAACTCGCGAAGCTGGAACAACGATAACGGAGTCTTCGCTATACCACCGCCCTACCCGCGCCGAGGAATGGCGCCGCCGCCGGCGATGACCGGCCCCCGCTACAATGAGTTCATTCAGTCGCCCAAGGTGCGGGTGATCGATGAGAACGGCGAAAACCTGGGCGTGATGTATACGCGCGAAGCCTTCGAGCAGGCGCAAAGCGTCGGCCTCGACCTCGTTGAGATTTCTCCCAACGCCGATCCACCTGTCGCCAAGTTCCTCGATATCGGGCGCTACAAGTACGAAGCGCAGAAGAAGGCCGCCGAGCAGCGCAAGAAGCAGAAGACGCAGGAGATCAAGGAGATCAAAATGCGTCCCAACATCGACGACCATGACTATGACACGAAGATGAAGAAGGTCTTCGAGTTCCTCGAGGAGGGGGACAAGGTCAAGGTGACGATGCGCTTCCGCGGGCGCGAGATGGCGCACGGCGAGCTCGGCATGGCGGTGCTCCGCCGAGTCCAGGAGCAGACGGCGGAAATGGCCAAGATCGAGGCGCATCCACGGATGGAAGGGCGCCAGATGCTGATGGTGCTCGCGCCTAAATAAGGCCTTCGGCGACCGCTTACTGCTGTTGCCAAATTGCTGCAGCCGGACGGCATTGTCGCCGGTCTTGGTGCGCAATGCTTCCCTTCCCGATCGTTTCGGAGGTAGCCTCTCTCGGACCGGGCGCTGCAAGGCGCCCGAGGGGGAGAGACAGGAATGATCCGCAAATCCGCGTGGCTGCTTTCGGCAGGCATTTTCGTTTTGGCGAGTCCGGCAATCGCGCAGGAAGCGTCGACCCAACCCACTCAACCCGACACGACGCAGACCAACGCGCCGCCGACTCAAGGCGCGACAGCCAACGCGGCAGCGGTCGACAATAAGGCGCAGCAGAAGCAGCCGGTCGACACCAACGACATCATCATCACCGCAACCCGCCGCAACCAGGCGCTGTCCGACGTGCCAATGGCGGTGAGCGCGGTGACCGCCGACACGCTGCTCAACAGCGGCGCCACGGACATCCGCCAGCTGACCCAGGTGTCGCCGTCGCTGCTCGTCTCCTCGACGACTTCGGAAGCCGGTGCGGCAGTGGCGCGCATTCGCGGCGTCGGCACGGTCGGCGACAACCCGGGCCTCGAAGGCTCGGTCGCGACCTATATCGACGGCGTCTATCGTTCGCGCACCGGCGTCGCGCTTAACGAGCTCGGGCCCCTGGACCGGATCGAAGTGCTGCGCGGGCCGCAGGGCACCCTGTTCGGCCGCAACGCCTCGGCGGGCGTGATCTCGGTGATCACCGCCAAGCCGCAATACACGCCGTTCGTCGCGGGCGCGATCAGCGCGGGCAATTACAATTACCGCCGCCTCGACGCCTCGCTGAATGCGCCGCTTGGTGACACCGTCGCGGCTCGGCTCGATGGCGTCTACGTCAAGCGCAACGGCTTCCTGAAGGATGTCATTTCCGGTCGGCGGATCAACGACCGCGACCGGTGGCTCCTGCGCGGGCAGGTGCTGTTCCAGCCCAATGACGACCTGACCATCCGCCTCATAGCCGATTATTCGCGGCAGAACGAAGAATGCTGCGGCGCGGTCTTTTTGCCGGCGCACAATTTCGTTGCCGGCGTTGGGCGCACTCCGTCTTCGATCGCGGCGCTGGAGCGCGCGCTCGGCGCGGTCATCAGCGACCAGCCATACAAGCGCCAAACGTCGATTACTCCTGGCCGCTCCTACCGTTCGGACGTGCATGACGGCGGAGTCTCCGCCGAGGTAGATTACGATTTCGGCGCGGCCACGCTGACCTCGATCACCGCCTGGCGCGGGAACAAATATGTCGGCGGACAGGATTCCGACTTCAACAATCTCGATATCCTCTATCGCGGCGACGACGGCGGCTTCGGCAACAAGTTCAGCACCTTCACTCAAGAGCTTCGGCTGCAAGGGAAGGCGCTCGGCGATCGGCTCGATTGGCTGGTCGGCGGCTTCTACGCCAATGAGAGCCTGACCCGCCGCGACAACCTATCCTACGGTGCGGATGCGGATCGCTACTTCGGGGCGCTGGTGCGCGCGTCCAACCCGGCACTCGCCGGTTTCCCGGGCTATAATTTGCTCAATCCCTTCGCCCAGGGCTTCGTGCTCAAGCAGCTCAGCACCAATCCGGCCTTCGCGGCGGTTCCGCCGGCAGCTTATCCGTTGGTGATCAACGCGATTGCCGGGCAGGTGGTCAGCACGCCGCTCTCGAACACCGGCGAGCGGGACGTCTTCCATCAGAAGGGCAACAATTACGCGATCTTCACGCACAACATTTTCAAGGTCACCGATCAGCTGTCGGTGACGCTCGGCGCCCGCTACACGATCGACCACAAGAGCTTGAGCGCCGACCTCGCCAGCACCAGCCAGTGCGCGGCCTACCTCGGCAACATCGCACGGTTGAAGCAGCTTGCCGCCGCCGCAGCGGGCAATCCCGGCGGCAATGGCGGGCTTAACCCGGCGATTGCTGCGCTCGCATCAGCCCTGGCGAATCAGGTGCTGACGCCGCTCGCGGCTCCCCCGTGCGGCGCGATCAACTCGATCAACGGCACGTTCGGCGGTGGGCGGGAGAAAGAGAACAAGCTCAGCGGAACCGCAGTCCTGAGCTACAAGCCGACCGACCGGCTGCTGACCTACATCAGTTACTCGCGCGGCTATAAGGCGGGCGGGTTCAACCTCGACCGGGCGGGCCTCACCTTCGGCGCCGTCAACCTCAACGATCTGCGCTTCAAGCCGGAGTTGGTCGACGCTTATGAGCTCGGCGCCAAGTTCCACGGCCACGGGCTCGACGTCAACGTCGCCTTGTTCGACGAGGAGTTCACCAACTTCCAGCTGAACACGTTCAACGGCGTCAACTTCGTCGTCGAGAACATCAACAGCTGCAGCGATGACCTGAACGGCGCGGATCGGGACAACAGCCCGGCGCCAGTGCCGTGCACCGGCAAGAGGAAGCCCGGCGTGCGCTCGCGCGGCGTCGAACTCGAGACCTTCTTCCGGCCGATCGCCGACGTGAACGGATCGTTCGGCGTGACCTACGCCGACACGCGCTATCGACACAATCTGATCGGCACCAACGGCAATGCGCTGATCCCGGCGCTGTTCCAGCTTCCGGGGCGGCAGATCTCGAACGCGCCCAAGTGGACCATCACCAGCTCGCTCGGCTGGACTCCGCCGATCGGCGGCAGCGGCATGCATGGCCTGATCTTCGTCGATGGCCGCTACACGTCGAGCTACAATACCGGCTCCGACCTCGACATCGAGAAGATGCAGAGGGCGTTCACCACGATCAACGGCCGCATCGGCGTGCGCGGTCCGGACGAGATGTGGGCGGTCGAGCTGTGGGCGCAGAACTTGCTCAACACCAAGTACAAGCAGGTCGCCTTCGACGCGCCGCTGCAAGGCAGCGGCACCCAGCGCGGCGTCGAGGCGGGCTTCTATCCGGCGTCGACTCAGCTCTACGGCGCCTTCCTCGGCGAGCCTCGCACCTTTGGCGTGACTCTGCGCGGCAAGCTCGGCTGGAGCCGCCCGGCGCCGATCCCCTATACGCCGCCGCCGGCACCGCCTCAGCCCGCTCTCGAGGCGCCTCCGCCACCACCACCGCCTCCGCCCCCGCCACCACCGGCGCCGACGCAGCGCGGCGAGCGCGGGAACTAGGCGGCTTCGGCCGCAGCCGGCTCGCGCGCGGCGCTGAGCAGCGCGGCGCGCAGCTGCTCGGCATCTTCGGTGGTCAGCTTCTTCCCGTCCATTCGGGTCAGATAGAAAACGTCGACCGCGCGTTCGCCGTAAGTGGCGATGTGCGCCGAGTGGATCTCATGGCCGCAATGGTGGATCCCCGCGGCCAGCGCAGCGAGCAGCGCCGGCCGGTCGCGGGCATTGACTTCGACCACCGTCGTCCGGCTCGACGCCCGGTCGGCCACCGCGACTGACGGCGCCACTTCGAAGGCCCGGTTGCGCCGCGGCAGCTCGCTCGTCGGCAGCGGCGGCGGCTCAGCGCGGGTCAGCGCCGACTCGACCGCCTTGGCGAGGCGGGTGCGAAGCCGCCGCTCACTCAACGGCTGCCCGCGCCCATCGAGCACCAGCAGGTTATCAAGAGCCATGCCGTCGCGCGTGGTGTGGACTCGCGCATCAATAATGTTCGCTCCGGCCGACGCGAGCCCCGCGCAAATGCGGTAGAACAGGCCCTCGGCGTCGGGCGTGAAGACACTGACGCGCGTGGCGCCGCTTTCCGCGTCGTCCTCGACGACCACGCTCGGGTGCGGCTCGCCGATGCGCGCCTCGGCCGCCGCGACCTGCTTGGCATTGGCGACCTGCCAGGCGAGCGGTTCGGCCAGCCAATAGCTGTCGGGCAATCGGCGGCCGTGGGCGCGGATCGCGCTCGCTTTCCAGCCGAGCGCCGCGGCGAGGCCCTTCTGCCGCGCCTGCACCAGCTCGGGGCGGCCATGCTGCTTGTGGCCGAGGCGCAAGCGTTCCTCGGCGGCCTCGAACAAGGTGCGCAGCAGCGTTCGCTTCCACTCGTTCCACACGCCCGGGCCGACGGCGCGAATGTCGACGACGGTGAGGATCAGGAGCAGCCGAAGGCGCTCGGGACTTTGCACCTGATGGACGAAGTCCTCGATCGTCTTGGGATCGGTGAGATCGCGCTTGAATGCTGTCGATGAGAGCAGCAGGTGATAGCGCACCAGCCACGCGACGGTCTCGGTCTCGGCAGCGTCGAGGCCGAGCCGCGGGCACAGCTTGAGCGCAATCTCCGACCCGATGACGCTGTGATCGCCGCCACGTCCCTTAGCGATGTCGTGCAGCAGCACGGCGACATAGAGCACGCGCCGCGACGCGAGCTGCTTGATGATCGCGGTCGACAGCGGATGGTCCTGCTTGAGCTCGCCGCGCTCGATCGCGGCAAGCAGGCCAAGCGCGCGGATCGAATGCTCGTCGACCGTATAGTGATGGTACATGTCGAACTGCATCTGCGCGACCACGCGGCCGAAGTCGGGAATGAAGCGGCCGAACACGCCGGCTTCGTTCATCCACCTCAGGACCAGCTCGGGGTGGTTGATCGACGTGAGCACTTCCATGAACAGTGCGTTGGCGCGCGGGTCATGGCGCACGGCGCGATCGATCAGCGCGGCATCGCGCGTCGCCGCGCGCATCGCGGTCGGATGGATCTCCAGCTGCTCGCGCGCGGCGAGCGTGAACAGCTCGAGCAAGCGCACCGGATCGGAGCGGAAGAAATCGTCGGCGGGAATCGAGATTCGCCCGCGATCGAGGACGAAGCCGCTCAAGCGCTTGGGCTTGCGGCGGATGGTGGGCAGGGCGAAGCGGAAGCCCTTCTTGCCCAATTGCTCGTCGAGCTGGGCGAGGAACACGCCGGTCAGGTCGCCGACGGTTTTCGCGTTCAGGAAATAGAATTGCATGAAGCGCTCGACCG
>DATDDW010000279.1:0-1930 GCA_036523615.1 Sphingomicrobium sp. | reverse complement strand
GTGACCAGCGGCAGCAACGGCAGCTGCGGCGGCACCTATTTGTGCACCGGCGCCGTCGGCTACGACGGCCCGACCGGCCTTGGGACGCCGAACGGCACCACCGCCTTTTAATCACCGAGGGGTGAGCCAGCGAATGTGCGGGGGCCGCGAGGCCTCCGCACATTCAGTTTGGGGTCAGACGAATTTTCGTTAATAGATACAATCTCATGAAGCCGGGGACGGGGTTGTCTGCCATCGTGAACATTTCGCGCGCCTGGGTGCTCGCATTGAGCGCCCTATTGCTGTTGGCGCTGCCGCAGCAGGTGCACGCGGCCGCGCAGCTCCGCCCTCTGCCGACGCCGGTGGTGCTGACCCACGTGCGGCTGCTCAGCGAAACACCGGACGAAAGCCGCTTCGCGCTCGACTTCGATCCCAAGGCGACGAGCTTCGCGCCGATCGCCGGTCAGCCGACCCAGCCGGCAATAGGCTTCGCTCTGGCCAAGCGCTCGACCGGCGCGGTCCAGCCGTCGGGCCTCAAGGGCCTGGTGCGCAATATCAGCTTCGAGCAAGCCGATACGGTGCTGATCCTGCGCTTCGGCGTCACTTCGGCGGCGACGGTCGCGGGGATCCAGACCGGCGACCGGACGATCGAGATCACGGTCACCACCGGCAGGCACCGCACCGACCTCGGCCTTGCTCCGGCAGCACCGCCCGCGGCGCTGCCGCCGATAAGCCAACCGCCCGAGGACTTTGAGCTGGTACTGCTCAAATATGCCGACGTGTCGGAAGTGGTCGGCCTGCTCACCGACGGGCAGACGGTCAAGTCGAACGACGTCTTCATCCCCAGCGAACCGGCGTTCGGGTCGAACAGCCTTACCGGCAACACCTACAACCCGCAGCCGCAGACTCAGGCACCCGGCGCCAACGACGATCCGCTCGGCCAGTCGGTCGACGCTTCGATCGGCATCGACCGGCGCTTGAACGCCATCTGGCTCAAGGGCCCGCGCGAGCGGATCGAGCAGCTCAAGGCGATGATCGAAGCGATCGACATCCCGGTCGACAGCGTTGTCCTCGAGACGCAGTTCGTCGAACTGACTGAACAAGGCGTCAAGGCGATCGGCATCGACTTCAACAATGCCAACGGCCAGATCGGCGTCGTCACTTTCGGGTCGGGCGGCTTCATCCCGGTCGGCACCAGCCAGGGCTGCACCGGCGATCCGGTCGTCTGCTCCGGCCACGTCACCAGCGCCGCGTTCCAGGCGGCGCTTTATGCGCAGATCCTCAAGGGCAACGGCCGCATCGTCTCGCGGCCGCGGATTTCGGCGCAGAGCGGATCGACGGCCAAGATCATCACTGGCGACGCGCTGCCGATCCTCACCTCGATCGCTCTGTCGGGCGTCAACGGGGTTTCGCAGCAGGTCCAGTATGTGAACGTCGGCGTGACGCTGCAGATCGCGCCGCGGGTCAGCGGCGACGGTTTTGTTTCCAGCCACGTCTTCGCCGTCGTTTCGAGCGTGACCGGGTTCAGCCAGGGCTATCCGACGATCAGCCAGCGCGAAGCCGAGACTTCGGCGACCGTGCGCGACGGCGACTCATTCGTTATCGGCGGGCTGACGCAGGACGAGAACATCAGCACCAAAAGCAAGGTCCCGCTGCTCGGCGACCTGCCGCTGATCGGCCAGGCTTTTCGCACCGACAAGAATACGCGTGCGAAGACCGAGCTCTACATCGTCGTCACGCCGCACATCGTGCACCGCATCGGCGCCGCGACCGTGCCGTCCAATGCCGCACTCTACGCACCGACCACCCCGCCGACGAGCGTGCCGCCGCCGCTGCCGGCGCCGCAGCCGCAGCGCGAGCCGGAGCACCGCTGACACAAAAGAAAACGGCGGCGCCGAAGGCACCGCCGCTCCCGTCCGCTCAGCTTGGATTAGTTGAGCGAGTTCGAAAC
>DATDDW010000278.1:0-6763 GCA_036523615.1 Sphingomicrobium sp. | reverse complement strand
CGAGGAAGCTGGGCTTGGTATCGCCTTCCGCGCCAAGCCGGCACTGGTCGACGTCGCAGACGCCGAACTTCGTCATCACGGCCTCGACGCATTGCTCTGGGTGCAGGGCGTGCGCCGCCGCGACTGGTTCAGGAAGTAGCTACTTCGCCGGTACGGGGAAGCAGGCGACACCGAGCGACCCGCATGCGCCTTGCGCCGCCGCGCGCGAAACGAATGGTCCGACCTGCAGCCGGATGACGTTGCCGGCAACCACATAAGATGGCCGGCGGCCGGCAAGCACGGCCTTCCCTGACACGCGCTGATACATGGCTTCGGCACTCCCACGCTGGGAAAAGGCGCCGAGCTGAATCCGCCAGTCGCCGGCTACAGGCGAAATCACCGCAGGCTTAGGCTTCTTGGGCTCTGTCGGCTTCGGCTTGGGCGCTGGCTTCGGCACCGCCGGTTTGGCCGTCGCTGGTTTGGGGGGGTCTGCCTCTGCCACGGTCATCGGCTTCGACGGCCTTGCGCTCACCGGCGACCCATTCGGAATCGCGCGCGACATCGCGATCGCCTTCGCGCGATCTGCTACCGGCATCAGCTCGTCGAGCTGCGACAGCGTGTCCTTGGCTGGGGCGAGGCCCGCAGCCGCCGCCCGGCTCACATAGGCATAGCCAAGCACCCGATCCTGGGTGACACCATCGCCATTGTATAAAGCGGTGCCATAGACCAGCAGGGCTCGCGGTTCGCCCTGCACGGCAGCCGCCTTGAGCCACTTGAGCCCCTCCGCCTGGTCGCCGTTCTGGAACAGCAGCAGGCCGAGCGTGGTCTGGGCATCGATATGGCCCTGGTTCGCCGCCCGTTCGAACCAGGTCTGCGCGGCGGAAAGGCTGGTCGGCACCCCGCGGCCGAGGCGGTAGGCCTGGCCGAGGTTGAATTCGGCATCGGCGTCGCCTTGCTCCGCCAGCGGGCGCCAGATGGCGACGGCGCCGACATAGTCGGATCGCTGCCAGGCTTCGATCCCGGCCTTGACCGACTGCGCCGAGAGCGGCGCGGACGCCGTCAACAGCAACGCGGCGAGCAACAGATGTCTCGGCTTCATGCCTTTACGCACCCCGCGCCGTGCTTAGCTGAGACGAGGCGATCGGCAAATACGGTCGTGCCTGTGTTAACCAGATTTTAGAGGCTCTGGTGTCACTCCGCTCGCTGAATTGACGTCACGAGGCGAGGGGAAAAGCATGCGCGTCCTGGCAATGGCATCGCAGAAGGGCGGGTCGGGCAAGACGACCCTGTCCGGTCATCTTGCGGTGCAGGCGCAGATGTCGGGGGCCGGTCCGGTCTGCCTGATCGACATCGACCCGCAGGGGAGCCTTGCCGATTGGTGGAACGAACGTGAGGCCGACATGCCGGCCTTTGCCCAGACCACCGTCGCCCGTCTTGCCTCGGACCTCGAGGTGCTTCGCCAGCAGGGCTTCCGCCTCGCCGTCATCGACACTCCGCCGGCGATCACCATGGCCATTCAAAGCGTCATCGCCGTTGCCGAGCTGATCGTCATTCCGACGCGGCCGAGCCCGCACGACCTGCGCGCCGTCGGCGCCACCGTTGATCTGTGCGACCGCGCCGGCAAGCCGCTGATCTTCGTCGTCAACGCGGCGACTCCCAAGGCCAAGATTACCTATGAGGCGGCGGTCGCCCTCTCGCAGCATGGCACTGTCGCTCCAGTCACTCTCCACCACCGCACCGATTTCGCCGCGTCGATGATCGACGGGCGTACCGTCATGGAAATCGATCCCAACGGTCGCTCGGCCCACGAAGTCACCGAGCTGTGGGACTATATTTCCGACCGCCTCGAGAAGAATTTCCGGCGCACCGTGTTCGCGGCGCCCGGAGCGGCGCCCGGCAACGCCCCGGCCAGTCCGCGTCCGGTCGGGGGCTTCGGCCGCCGCGTCGTCGGTCAGTGAGGGGGCGCGCCGTGGCTGAACCCAAGCCTTTCGCCTCTCTCTCCTCCGGTCTTCTCGCCCGCAAGGGCGCCGCTCGCCCGGCGATGCGGCCGCAGGGCTTCGGCCAGGTCGGCAACAGCCTCGAGGATCTCGGCTAGGACGACATGGGCTTCGAGCCGCCCAAGCCGGCGGAAACCGCCCGCGACGCCGACCATGACGCGTTCGGCGAAGACCTCGTCGAACATCCGCGTGTCCACCCGACGGGCCTGACGCCCATCGGTTCGCCGGTCCACGACCAGCAGGCCGAGCTCGCCGACCGCCTCTACGAGTGCGAGGAGGACGGTGACGAGGAAGTCGATGAGACCGCCGAGCTCGCCGATCCCGAAGTTTTCGAGCAGCCGGCGTCCGCGCCTGCCGCGCCGGTCGCCGCTACTGCGCCGGCCCCGCCCGTCGCTGTTGCTGCGCCGGTCGCTCCGCGCCGTGCGCCGCGCCCGCGCTCGGCTCCGGGGACCAAGGGCAAGGCGGCATTCACGCTGCGCCTCGACAAGGACCGCCACCTGAAGCTGCGTCTCGCCTGCGCCGTCGGCGGCCGCTCGGCCCAGCAGCTCGTCACCGACGCGCTCGACCAGCTTCTCGAACGCATGCCCGAACTCGACGCCATGGCCGAGAAGGCCAAACGCAAGGGGTAAGACAATGTCCAAGCCGTCACGCTTCGGCTCAGCCGTTTCGACCGCAGCCCTCGCTTCGCTGCTTGCGAGCTGCGCGACTCCGCACAAGCTCTCAAGCTTCGGCGGCCAGGCGAACGAGAACGTCGGCCTGGCGACGCGCGCGATGCTTGCGCTCAACGCCAAGAACATCCCGCAGGCGATCGACTTCGCCGAGCGTGCAGTCGCGAGGAACCCGCAGGACGCGGGCTTCCGCGCGCTC
Organism: Sphingomicrobium sp.; assembly: GCA_036523615.1. Classification (GTDB taxonomy): domain Bacteria; phylum Pseudomonadota; class Alphaproteobacteria; order Sphingomonadales; family Sphingomonadaceae; genus Sphingomicrobium. The sequence continues at coordinate 3,920 of DATDDW010000278.1, read as the reverse complement.
CTCGGCAATGCCTATTTCGCCGACGGCCGCTTCAATTCGGCCGAAGCCGCGTACAAGGATTCGCTGAGCATCTATCCGAGCCAGCCCCAGGTCGTGCTCAAGCTGGCGCTGGTGCACATCGCGCTCGGCCGCAATGCCGAGGCCGTGTCTCTCCTCCGCGCGGGCCACGTGGTCCTCGACGCTTCGGACTATGGCCTGGCGCTGGCGCTTGCCGGCCGGCCCACGGAGGCGATCAAGGTGCTCGGCCCCGCGGCGCGCCAGCCGGGTGCCGATTCGCGGGTGCGCCAGAACCTCGCGCTCGCCTTTGCGCTGTCGGGCGATTGGACCGAGGCGCGCACGATCGCGGCTCAGGACGTTCCCGCCAACCAGCTCGATGCGCGCATCCAGCAATGGATGCAGCTCGCCCATCCGCACAAGGCTTCTGACCAGGTCGCGGCGCTCGTCGGCGTGACTCCGGCCACCGTCGATCCCGGACAGCCGGTGCGCCTCGCGCTCAACAAGGGCGAGACGCTGGTCGCCGAGGCCGCTCCGGCGCCCGCCGCCAAGCCGCGGCCGCAGCCCAAGGCTCAGCAGCGCGCTGCCGCCGCCGCGCCCAAGGCTCCGGCAGTCGTCGCCCAGGCCGCACCGCCGCCAGCGCCAGCCCCGCAGCCGGCGCCAGCGCCTGCGCCCCGTTTCGTTGCCGTTGCTACCCCGGCGCCCGCGCCGCAGCCGGCACCCGCGCCGGCGCCCCGGTTCGTCGCCGTTGCCACTCCGGCCCCGGCGCCGCAGCCGCACGTCGCGGTTGCTCCGCCTCCGCCTCCGGCGCCTCCGGCCGCTCCGCAGCCGAAGCCGGTGGTCGCGCAAGCTGCCGCTCCGGCCCCGGCGCCGCTCACCGTCGCCATGATCGCCGCCGCTTCGCCCGAGGCCCCGGCCGCCTTCGCCGCCTTCATGCCCAAGCCGGTTGCTCCGGCGAAGCCGAAACCGCGCCGCGCCGCTGCTCCGAAGCCGCAACCGCGCCGCGGCAACCCCAATGCCGTGATGCAGCTCGGCTCGTACCGCTCGCCGCAATATGTGACCGCGGCCTGGGCCCAGCTGACCCGGCGCTATCCGGCGCTTCGCGTCTATCTGCCGATGCGCGCGCGGTTCGACTCGCCCAAGGGCACTTACTGGCGCCTGTCGGTCCAAGGCTTTGCCAACCAGCGTGAGGCGATCGCCCGCTGCCAGCTCTTGAAGAGCCACGGCGGCAATTGCTTCGTCCGCGGCTTCGCCGGCGACGCGCCGGTGCAGCTGGCGATGCGCTAGGGCCTTCCTGCCAGCATCTCCAAGCAGGCCATCCGCACGGCCACGCCCATTTCGACCTGAAGGGTGATCAGCGACCGTTGCGGATCGTCGGCAATGGCCCCGTCGATCTCGACCCCCCGGTTCATCGGTCCCGGGTGCATCACCGCCGCGTTCGGCGCGGCGTGCGCCAGCCGGTCGGCCGTCAGACCATAGCGCGACAGATATTCTCCCGGAGCATCGCCCAGATCGCCCTCAAGCCGTTCGCGCTGGACGCGCAGCATCATCACCACGTCGGCGCCCGCGATCGACTCATCGACAGATAGCGGCGCAGCGTCGTCCGGCATCAGCTCGGGCGGGCCGGCAAGCCGCACGTCGGCGCCGAGCCGCGGCAGCAGCTTGGCGTTCGAGCGCGCGACGCGGCTGTGCTTTATGTCGCCGCAGATTGCGACCTTGAGGCCCTCGATGTGCCCGAACCGGTGGCGGATCGCCGCCGCGTCGAGCAGCGCCTGCGTCGGATGCTCGTTGGTGCCGTCGCCGGCGTTGATCACCGGTGCGTCCATGATTTCGGCGACTTTCTCCGGTGCGCCATTCTGACTATGCCGGATGACCAGCGCGTCGGGGCGCATCGCGTTGAGCGTGCGCGCCGTATCGTCCAGCGTCTCGCCCTTTTTGACCGACGATTGCTCGACCGGCAGGGTCACTACGGCCGCGCCGAGCCGGTGCGCAGCAGTGGCGAAGCTCATCAGGGTCCGCGTCGAATTCTCGTAGAACAGATTGAAGACAATCCGGCCCTTGAGCCTGTCGCTCGAGCGGCCGGCGCGGTTCTCGGCGAAATAACGGTCCGACCGGTCGAGGATTGCGGCGATCTCGTCGTCGCTCAGCGAATCAATCGACAGAAGGTCCACGAGCGCTTGGCCTAACTGCCGTTCGCGAGATTGGCCAGCGCGTCGATCGCACCTTGCAGGATGTGCGCCGCGGCAAGCGCGTCGACCTTCTCGGCCCGCGCTGCGCGGCTGACGTCGGCTTCGATCATCGCCCGCTCGACCGCCTGCGTTGACCAGCGCTCGTCCCACAGCAGGATCGGGAGCGCGAGCGGCGCGAGGTTGCGGGCGAAGGTGCGCACCGATTGGGTTTGCGGACTGTCGCTTCCGTCCATGCTGAGCGGCAGGCCGACGACGAGGCCGGCGACATGCTCGCTCGCGACGAACGCCTGCAGCTGCTCGAGATCCTTGGTGAACTTGGTGCGGCGGATCGTCTGCGCCGGCCCGGCGAAATGCCAGCCGGCGTCGCATATGGCGAGGCCGATCGTCTTGGTGCCGACGTCGAGCCCGGCGAGCTTGCCACCGTCGGACAGCGCCGCGCCGAACGCGCTCGTGTCACTGGTGATCAGGGCCGCCATGCCGCGATCCTCCGCTCCGCATCTTCCCGGATCGCGCCCCAGAACAGCGCATAGTCATAGACGTGATAATTATTGCCCGGCAGCTCATAGGGCCCGAGCGATGGAATATTGCCGGTCACGAGCAGCAGGCCCTTGTCGCAGCGCGCGCCGACCGCCTGCGGCAGCAGGGTTGCGGAGGCGAGGTCGGCACTCGGCACCAGCGTGCCCGGATTGGCCTGCGGCGGCGCGGCGCCGTCCTTGGTGCCGGTCAGCGGATTGACGCAGAGCACGTTCTTGCGGGTGCGCTTGCCGCCCGTCAGCCCTTGCGTCTTCTTCCACTCGCCAAGGATCAGGTCGGGGTTGGCCGGCTCGCCGAAGGTCATCCACGACAGGATACACCCGTTCTGCGTCGGGGCGGTGCAGGCGGGGAGTCCGAGGGCCGGCAAGTCGCTGGTCACGTCGATCGGCCAGCCGACGACGTAGGCAGCGATGATGCGCTTCGCGATCGGCTTTCCAGCGATCTTCTCGCGCAGCAGCCGCTCGAGGTGCAGCGCGCCCTGGCTGTGGCCGGCGAGAATGATCGGGCCCTCGGGCACTTGATTCAGGAACTGGTCGAACGCCGCGGCGACATCGCGATAGGCGAAGTCCAGCGCCTCTTCGGCGTCCTTGCTCTTCAAGAGGAAGGCGCCGAACGCCGCCTGGCGGTAGCGGGGCGCCCACACCTCGGCGAGCTGGCCGAAGGCGCTCGCCTGGCTCTGCACGAACAGGTGCGTGCGGAATTCGGTCTCCCCGCCCGGCTGAAGCGGCGCGTTCCAGCGGTCGCGTTCGAGATACGTGGTCGGGTGGACGTAAAAGACCGCGACGTGGACGCGGGTGATGGGGTCGGGAAGGCGCGCCCCCTCGGGCGTCCACTGAACCACATCATCCGCTACCCCTGGCCTGGTGACCCAGCTCGAAGGCTGGGTGTAATCCGGGCCGCCGCCCGCCGTCGCGGCCTCGAAATGGCCCCTGGGGATGGCTTGCTTGAGCAGGGTCTGGCCGCCCCACTGGAAGATCGCGAAGGCGCCGGCGACGACGATCAGCGTCAGGATGAAGACGAGGATTAGGAAGCGGCGAGCGCACATCGGGCGCGGCCCTATTGGGCGGCTCGATCGCGGGCAAGGCGGTTGAAGGGCGAGGGAGGCCCCGCTATCCGGCCCCCGAGCGTCGCTCGGCGACGCGTCTGCCCAAGGAATTGCATGTCGGTTTCCCACGAACAGGTGCGCCACATCGCCAAGCTCGC
>DATDDW010000277.1:0-2763 GCA_036523615.1 Sphingomicrobium sp. | reverse complement strand
CGACGACGACGCGGCGGCGCTCGCCTCGATCGCCGGCAAGCTCAAGCCGGGCGGCAAGTTCGTCATGACCGTGCCCGCGCACCAGTGGATGTGGTCGGCGCACGACACCGTCAATCACCACAAGCGCCGCTATTCGAAAGCCTCGCTCAAGCGGCTGGTCGACGGCTCGCCGCTCCAGCTCGACAAGCTCGGTTATTTCAACAGCCTGCTGTTCCCGCTCGCGGTCGCCGAACGCCTATCGTCAAAGCTGCGCGGCAAGGACAGTGCGGACCTGAAACTGCCCGCGGCGCCGCTCAACGCGATGCTCGAGCGGGTGTTCGCCGCCGAAGCTCATCTGCTCGGGCGCTTGCCCCTGCCGCCGGGCTTGTCGCTCTTCGCCGTCGCGTCCGCGATATAGCCGAGCCGCGCGTCGGCGCGTCCGCTGCCGCCGGCGATCTCCTGGACGATGTACAGCGGGCGCCGCTTCGCCTCGTTGTAGAGCCGCCCGATATATTCGCCCATCAGTGCCAGCACGAACATCTGCACCGCACCCAGGATCACGACGACCAGCATCAGGGAGGTCCAGCCCTGGATGCTCTGCCCCGACAGCCACGCCCAGGCGATGTACAGGATCAGCACTATCGAGCCGATCGACAAGGCGAGGCCGGCATGGCTGGCGAGCTTCAGCGGCGCCGAGGAGAAGCCGGTCAACGCGTCGAAGGCGAAGCGCATCATCTTCTTCAGCGGATATTTGGTCGCGCCGGCGAACCGCTCCTGCCGGTCATAGGCGAAGGGCACCTGCTTGAACCCGATCCACGCGACCATTCCGCGGATAAAGCGCGCCTGCTCAGGCATCGCCAGCAGCGCCTCGAGCGCGCGGCGGCTCATCAGCCGGAAGTCACCGGCGTCGAGAGGGATGTCGACTTCGGTGGCGCGCGACAGCAGCCGGTAGAAGCCGTGCGCGGTCGCGCGCTTGAACGCGGTCTCGCCGGCGCGGCTCTTGCGCACGCCATAGACGACGTCGGAGTCGCTCTCGCGCATCGTGCGCATCATCTCGCTGAGCAGCTCGGGCGGGTCCTGCAGGTCGGCATCGATGATCAGGATCGTCTCGCCGCGGCTGAGGTCGAGCCCGGCAGTGAGCGCGAGCTGGTGGCCGTGATTGCGCGACAGGTTGACCGCGACGAGGTGCGGGTCGGCCGCGGCAAGCTTCTGCATCAGCGGCCAGCTGCCGTCCTTGGAGCCGTCGTTGACCAGCACGATCTCGTAATCGCCGGCCATCGCGGCGTGCGCCGCAGCGCTCAGCCGCTGATGCAGTTCGAGGAGGCAGGCCTCCTCGTTGAAGCAGGGAATGACGATCGAAAGCGTGGGCATCAATGCGTCTGATAGAGGATGCTGCCCGGCCCGCGCCAGACCGGCTTCATTCCGTCGACGAGCTGGGGGTCGTAGGGCGGCACATCGACCAGCCACACATAATCGAAATCGTTGCGCGGCAGCGTCGCCAGCGACTGGTTGATCTGGCGATGGAGGAGGTCGTGGCAATTGTTCGGCCGCACCAGCTGCGACGGGTCGGCCGCGAAATAGCCCGCGGCGCGGTACTTGAGGTCGAGCAGATTCACCCCTTCGAGCAGCCACTGATCGTTGGAAAAGCCCTCGCGGCGGACGATCACCATCGCGCCCAAGTGGCTGTTGCGCAGCAGCGGCCAATATTCGGCGCAGGTCATGCCCGTCAGCGTGATTACCCGCGCGCCGCGCGGCATCTGGTCGATCGCGTGGAGCTTCGCCCGCTGGTCGTCGGCGGCCATGCCCAGGCTGATCGTGTTCGCCGCCATCCGCGTGGCGAAGAACAAGACGCCGAGGACGGCGAGGACTTGCGCCGTCCTGCGGTTGGGGGACTCACGCAGGCGGATGGCGAGCAGCCCGACGGCTATCAGATAGGGCACGAGGCGCATGTCGGCGTAAGCCGAGCCGAAGATGATCCGCGGCAGGATCGCGAACGAGATCGCCAGCACGATCGCCGAGAAGGCGAGGTTGCGCGACAGCGACAGTGTCCGTCCGAAGATCCGGTTGGCGATCGCGTAAAGGAACACCGCGACGGCGACGATCAGCGAAGCGATGTCGAAGACTTTCCAGCGGTCGCGCAGCGCCGAATAGAGCCAGCGCCATTTGACCTTCCAGTCGAACCAGTCGGCGGTAGTCCCACCGTGGGTTTCGCTGCGCCACATCAGCGTGACGAAGAGCGGCAGCGCCATCACTGACGTGTGCAGCGCCGCTTCCAGTCCGGCGCGCCACCACGAGCGGCCGCGGTCGTGCAGCCGGACCGCGTCGGCCGAGAAGCACATCAGCCCGAGCAAGCCCCAGCCGTAGGTGTGGGCGAAAAAGACGACCAGCGAGATGGGGACGAACAGCCAGCCGCGAAGCGTGGTGCGCTCGAGCCGCCCGAGCCTCAGCCACAGCCCGAAGGCGAGAAAGGCGAGGGCCACCGACAAAGCGAAGTTCACGAAGCCGAACAGGAACGGGTAGCCGTAGATGAAGGGCAGCGCGAAAAACACCGTCGGCGGGATCCGCCCGTGCACTTCGCGCGCGACCCAAAGGAACCCGGCCGCGGTCAGCGGCGGGATCATGAGCACGATCAGCTTCAGCGCCGGCTCAAGCCCGAAAAGCTTGCCGAGCGGAATGATGAGCAGGTCGACGCCGAGGTTGCCGATGGCGGCCCAGTGATAGTCGTAATATTGCTGCAGGAAGGGCGAATGGGCGAGGTCGAGCTCGACCCGGTAGCGGCCCATG
>DATDDW010000276.1:0-6837 GCA_036523615.1 Sphingomicrobium sp. | reverse complement strand
CAGGTGCGGCGAATGTTTGCGCACGCGTGCGTGCACCTCTTGGAGCCGCGCCGACGTCTTGAGCGGCGAATGATAGTCGATGCCCTGGGCGGCGGCGATCAGCTCGACCGCAACGACGCCCGCGGCATTGCGCGCAATCTGCCCCGCCTTGCGCGCCGCGATCGGCGCCATCGACACATGGTCCTCTTGGCCCGCTGACGTCGGGATCGAATCGATGCTTGCCGGATAAGCGAGGCTCTTGTTCTCGCTGACCAAGGCCGCGGCGGTGACCTGCGGGATCATCAGCCCCGAATTGACGCCCGAATCCTCGGTCAGGAATGCGGGCAGGCCGCTCATCTTGGGGTCGATCAGCACGGCGGTGCGCCGCTCCGAGAGGCTGCCGACCTCGCACAGCGCCATGGCGATCAGGTCGGCGGCGAAGGCGACCGGCTGCGCATGGAAATTGCCGCCCGAGATCGCGCTGTCCTCATCGGGAAAGACGATCGGGTTGTCGGTGACCGCGGCGGCTTCGATGGTGAGGACGCGCGCGGCATTCTCGAGCAGGTCGAGCGCGGCGCCCATCACCTGCGCCTGGCAACGGAAGCTGTACGGGTCCTGCACCTTGGCGCAGTCGGTCGTGTGGCTGGCGAGGATCTCGCTGTCCTCGAGCAGCTCGTGGATTCCCGCAGCGACGCGGATCTGCCCGGGCTGCCCGCGCAGCTGCGACAGGCGCGGATCGAATGGCTTCGCGCTGCCCTTCAACGCGTCGACCGACAGTGCGCCGGCGGCGACCGCGGCGGCGAACACGCGCTCGCCGGTGAACAAGGCGTCGAGCGCGACCGCCGTCGACATTTGCGTGCCGTTGATCAACGCCAAGCCTTCCTTGGGCCCGAGCTGCAGCGGCTCCATGCCCAGCTTCTGCAGCGCCGCGGCGGCCGGCATGACCTCTCCGCCCACATCGATGCTGCCACGGCCGAGCAACGCCGCGACGAGGTGCGCGAGCGGCGCGAGGTCTCCGCTGGCGCCGACGCTGCCCTGCGCCGGGATCAGCGGCATGGCGTCGGCGTCGAGCAGGCGCTGGAGCGCTTCGATGACTTGGCGACGAACACCCGAATGGCCACGCCCGAGGCCGAGCAGCTTCAAGACGATCATCAGCCGCGTGACGTGACGCGGGAGCGGCTCGCCAAGGCCGGCGCTGTGCGACAGGATGAGGTTGGTCTGCAGCTCGGCGAGGCGGTCGTTGGGGATGCGCGTGTTGGCGAGCAGGCCGAAGCCGGTATTGACGCCGTAGACGGTCTCGCCGCTGCCGACGATCCGCTCGACCGACGCGGCGGCGGCGGCGACTCGCTCCATCGCCACATCGTCAAGCGACGCGGCTTCGCCGAGCCACAGCCGGCGCAGCGTGCCCAGGTCCATGTTAGTAGGATCGAGCTTCAACATTCAGCACACACCTATCGTCATTCCCGCGAAAGCGGGAATCCCGCTTCCTTGGCCGTAAGAAAAACAGCGGGACCCCCGCCTTCGCGGGGATGACGGTCAGGTTAACATCGGCAAGTCGAGGCCCTGCTCGCGCGCGCAATCGATGGCGATGTCATAGCCCGCGTCGGCATGGCGCATCACCCCGGTGCCGGGGTCGTTCCACAGCACCCGCTCGAGCCGCCGCGCGGCGTCGTCACTGCCGTCGGCGACGATCACCATTCCGGCGTGCTGCGAATAGCCCATGCCGACCCCGCCGCCATGGTGGAACGACACCCACGTCGCGCCGCTCGCCGTGTTGAGCAAAGCATTGAGTAGCGGCCAGTCGGAAATGGCGTCGCTTCCGTCAGCCATGCTTTCCGTCTCGCGGTTGGGCGAAGCGACGCTGCCGCTGTCGAGGTGGTCGCGCCCGATCACGATGGGCGCCGAGACTTCGCCGTTCCGCACCATCTCGTTGAACGCGAGGCCGAGCCGGTGGCGCTGGCCAAGACCGACCCAGCAGATCCGCGCCGGCAGTCCCTGGAAGGCGATCCGCTCGCGCGCCATGTCGAGCCAGCGGTGCAGGTGCGGGTCGTCGGGGATCAGCTCCCTCACCTTGGCATCGGTGCGGTAGATGTCCTCGGGATCGCCGGAGAGTGCCGCCCAGCGGAACGGGCCGATCCCGCGGCAGAACAGCGGGCGCACGTAAGCCGGGACGAAGCCGGGAAAGTCGAACGCATGGGTCACGCCCATGTCTAAGGCTTCCTGGCGGATGTTGTTGCCGTAATCGAAGGTCGGCACGCCCATGTCCTTGAACGACAGCATCGCTTCGACGTGACGGGCGATCGAGATTCGCGCGGCCTCGGCGACCGCGGCAGGGTCGCGCTCGCGCATCTCCTGCCATTTGGCGACGCTCCAGCCCATCGGGCAGTAGCCGTTGGCGGGGTCGTGCGCGCTGGTCTGGTCGGTGAGCGCGTCCGGGCGGATGCCACGCGCCAGCATGTCGGGCAGGATCTCCGCGGCATTGCCGAGCAGGCCGACCGACGTGGGCTCCGAGGCATTGCGGATGATCTCGAGCGCCTCGTCGATGCTCGTCGCGCGCCGGTCGAGGTAGCGCGTCTCGAGGCGCTTCTCGATGCGGCTTTCCTGCACCTCGATGGCAATGCAGTGAGCGCCGGCCATCACCGCGGCAAGCGGCTGGGCACCGCCCATGCCGCCCAGGCCCGCGGTCAGGATCCACTTGCCCAAAAGGTCGCCGCCGTAATGCTGGCGGCCCATCTCGGCGAAGGTCTCGAACGTGCCTTGGACGATGCCTTGGCTGCCGATGTAGATCCAGCTGCCGGCCGTCATCTGGCCGTACATTATCAGCCCCTTGCGATCGAGCTCGTTGAACACCTCCCAGTTCGCCCATTTGGGCACGAGGTTGGAGTTGGCGATGAGCACGCGCGGCGCATCCTTGTGGGTGCGAAAGACGCCGACCGGCTTGCCCGACTGTACGAGCAGAGTCTGGTCTTCTTCGAGCCGCTCCAGAGTCTCGACGATCTTGTCGAAGCAGGCCCAGTTGCGCGCGGCGCGGCCGATGCCGCCATACACCACGAGGCTCTGCGGATCCTCGGCGACCTCGTCGTCGAGGTTGTTCATCAGCATCCGCACCGCCGCCTCGGTGGTCCACTGCTTTGCCTTGATCTCGCTGCCGCGGCGAGCGCGGATGTGGCGGCTGTTGTCGCGACGTTCCTGGTTCATTTTGGCGGTCAGGCGTCTGCTCCATTGAAGATGCGCCGATCGGGGCCGCGCAGCCCGACCCAGTAGCCGAGCTCGGCGAGGGATTCGATGTTCCACACGCAAAGGTCCGCCGCTTTTCCTGCGGCGATGCTGCCGATGCTGTGGGCGAGGCCGAGCGCCCGTGCGGCGTTCACCGTCATGCCGGCGAGCGCCTCTTCGGGCGTCAGGCCGAACAGGGTGCACGCCATGTTCATCGCCAGAGTCGGCGAAAGCATCGGCGACGTGCCGGGGTTGCAGTCGGTGGCGATGGCGATCGGCACCTTGTGCTTGCGCAGCAGTGCGACCGGCGGCTTCTTTTTTTCCTGCAGCGCGTAAAAGGCGCCGGGAAGCAGCACCGCGACCGTTCCGGCTGAGGCCATCGCCTTTGCGCCCGCTTCGTCGAGATGCTCGAGATGATCGGCGGAAAGCGCGCGATATTGCGCGGCCAGCGCGGCGCCATGCTGGTTCGACAGTTGCTCGGCATGGAGCCGGACGCGAAGTCCATGGTGCGCCGCGGCCTTGAACAGGCGTTCGACCTCGTCGGGCGTGAACGCAATCGTCTCGCAAAAGGCATCGACGCTGGTGGCGAGCCCCTGCTTCGCCGCTGCCGGGATCAGCTTGTCGACGATCTCGCTCACATAATGCGCGCGGCGGTCCTGGGCGTCGGCGGGGAGCGCGTGCAGCGCGAGCAAGGTCGGGACGATGCGCACCGCTTCGTCGGCGCCCAATCGGTTGGCGATGTCGAGCAGCCGAAGCTCGCTCTTGGGGTCGAGCCCGTAACCGGACTTGATTTCGATCGTCGTGCAGCCGCCGCGCATCAGCGCGTGCAGCCGCGCTCGGCTTCGCTCGAGCAGCTCGTCGTCCGACGCGGCCTTCGTCTTGGCTACGGTCGAGGCAATGCCGCCGCCGGCCTGCGCGATTTCCTCGTAGCTCGCGCCGGCGCGGCGCAGCGCATGTTCGTCGGCGCGGTTGCCGCCGAACACCAGATGCGTGTGGCAGTCGACCAAGCCCGGCGTCACCCACGCGCCGCCGAGCGCATCGACGCTTTTTGCTCGATAACCGGCAAGTTCGGTGCGTTTACCGACGCGAACGATCTTTCCGTCGGCGATCCCGATCGCCCCGTTCTCGACCAACCCTAGCGGATTGCCCGGACGCTCGTCGAACGTGGCAATATTGCAGTCGACAAGCAGGCGATCCCACATGTGCATCGCCTTAGGCGAGCGCTGCTGTTACCGTCAAAAGCATGGCGGGCTGGCCCAATCTTTCCGAGCTGGTGTCGACGAACCTGGAAGACGCGCCGGTAGGCCTGGTTGGCGCGCCGCTCGCAGCGGGATCGGTGACGCCGGGAAGGTGCGACCTCGCTCCGGAACTGCTGCGGCGGACGCTGAAGCGCATCGGCCGCTACGACGTCGAGACCCGGACCGAGCTCCACACGCACGTGCTCGACCGCGGCGACCTCGACATTGGCGGAATGACCATCGACCAGGCGACGCCGCTGATCCGCGATGCGGTCGCGGCAAGCGTCGCGGCACACGGGCTGACGCTGCTCTCCGGCGGCAACAATGCGGTGACCAGGCCGGGCGTGCTGGCGCTCGGCGTATCGCTCGACAAGGTCGGGCTGATCACGCTCGATGCGCATTTCGACATGCGCGACCTCGATGCAGGCTTGGGCAACGGCAATCCCGTGCGCGCGCTGATCGAGGACGGCCTCCCCGGCGCCAACATCGCCCAGGTCGGCCTCGCCAGCTTCGCCAACAGCCGGCAGATGCACCAGGATGCGATTGCCGCCGGCAATTGCGTCATCACCGCCGCCGAGGTGCGCTCGAGCGGCATCGAGCAGGCGATCGATCGGGCGCTCGACCACGTCGCCCATTGCGAGGTGATCGCGATCGACTGCGACATCGACGTGATCGACCGGGCGCAAATTCCCGCGGCGCCGGGCGCGCGCCCGAGCGGGATGGCGGTGCACGATTTCTTCTACGCGGTGCGCCGGCTCGCAGCCGAACCGCGCGTAAAGCTCATCGACCTCACCGAATGGGACCCGCCGCTCGACAGCACCGACCTTAGCGCTTTGACCGCCGCGCGCTGGCTCGCCGAGTGCCTTGCCGGCTTCGAGATGCGCTAGGCTTCTTCTTCGCCGGCTTGCGCTGCGGCGGGTCCGGAGCCACGGTCACCTGCTTGGCATCGATTTTCATCACGCATTCCCAAGGGATTCGGCGTCCGTGCGTCCTTGCCGTCAGCCGCTCGATCAGGCTCGCCGAACCGGTCATCAGCGCCACGATCTTGCCCTTCTCGCAATGGACCTCGTGAACGCGGCCCAGACTCTGGCCGTCGAGTGTCCGCACGCGTTTGTCGCGCAGGTCGGAAAGGCGCATCACAGCGCTCCCCATCGCGGCACCCACTTGCCTGCGGCCGCCTCGCTCTTGTGCAGTCCGAGGTCGCGCCCCGGACATTCGAGATGCACCATGGGTCCGATCGAGCGCACCTTGTCCATCGGCACGCGCGTCAGCCGATCGCCGGCGATCTTGCGCACCAGCCACATCGCCCATGCCGGCAGTCGCCCGGCATAAGCGCCAGGCCCAATGAGCAGCGCCTTCAGCTCGAGCTCCTTGCCTGCGCCGCCGGCGAACTCGATATCGTCGACGACGCCGCAATATTTCTCCTCGCTGTCGTAGAGCGGCAGATCGATGAGCTCGGCGACGAGCTTGATGCGGCTGTCGGGCGTCACGCATTGCCTCCCGAGGTCAGCACGTACAGCGGGATGGCGGCGAGGGCGGCGATGCAGATCAGGACAAAGTAGAACCAGCCGAGCGCCTTGCCGAGCGGTCCGTTCGCATATTCGCCCATGTACTTCTTGTCGCCGGACAGCAGCAGCAACGGCAGATAGGTGAGCGGCAGAACTAGGATCGAGAAGAGGATCGCGAACTCGACCAGCGTCATCACATCGACGTTGGTGAGCACGATGGCGAGCGCGAGTCCGAAGAGGACGACCCAGGTGATGGTGAAGCGCGGGGCTTCCCACGGCTTCTTGTGGCGCCCCCAGATCCAGCCGAAGAATTGCGCGATCGAATAGGCGTTAGCGAGGCAGGTTTCGACCGCTGCCCCGGCCACCGCGAAGAACATGCCGAGCAGCGCCAGCATGAGGCCCCACTTCCCGAACGGAATCGCTGCCTCGAGCGCGGCGGTGCCTGGAATCACTGGATCGACATTGGCCGGGCCGAACAGCTGCGCGCTGTTGGCGAGGATGGCGATGGCCAGCGTGGAGCCGAGGCCCATGCCGACGATCGCCGTCACGCGGTTGGTGAGGATGTCCTTGAGGCCCCAGCCCTCCTCGATCCCGCCCGACGAGTAGAAATAAACCTCGTAGGGGAACATCACGGCGCTGACGATGGCGACGACGAAATAGCCGAACTTCAGCATCTCCTTGGTGCTGAGGCCGCCCGGCACGTGGGGCACGAAGCCGCCGGCGAGCTGGTGCCACGGGGGGTGAATGGCGACGAGGGCGGCGGCGAACACCAGCATGAACAGGCCGAGCAGTCCGTAGATGCGCTCGATCCATTCGAACGGCAGCACCCAGATCGAAACGATCATGACCAGCGTCATCGCGGCCGCCATCAGCAGGTAGGGCGCGCCCGTCATGTA
>DATDDW010000275.1:0-3758 GCA_036523615.1 Sphingomicrobium sp. | reverse complement strand
CGTTCGGCGCCCACCAGGTGCCGGTACGGCGGTCCATCTCCTCCTGCGCGACGAACTCCGCGGTGCCGCAGGTGACATTGCCCTTCCCTTCGCTGGTCAGCGGCCGCTCGGCTCCGCTGGCGAGGTCAATCACATAGAGGTTCTGGTCGCGCACGAAGCTGACGTAGCGCCCGCCTTCGGAGACGTGCGCGTCGATCTCCGTCGCGGGCGTGTTGGTGAGGCGCCGCACCGTCCCCGTCGCGACGTCGGCGAGGTAGAGGTCGCCGTCGACCGGCGTCAGGATCGATTTCGAGTCCGGCGCCCACTCATATTCGACGATGCCCTTGCTGCCGCCGACGCGAGCGCGCTCGCGGCGCATCTTCTCGGCTTCGGAGATCTCGCCGCCGCCGACCTTGGTCGAATCGACCAGCATCCGCTTGGCGCCGGTCGAGGTGTCGACCGCCCACAGGTCATAGCGTTCGCGGTCGCTTTGCCTTGGCAGCAGCAAAGTCGCGTAGCGCCCATCCGGCGAAAGCTTGAGCGCGCGCGGAGTCTGGCCCGAAATCGGCGGGCTGGCGAAGATCCGCTCGATGGTGAGCTTCTTCTGCGGAATGCCCGGCGGCGGGGTGAGCGCGAGGAGGAGCGGCGAAAGAGCGGCCAGGACAACGAAACGCATGCCGCTGTGTACCCCGGCGAAGGCCGGGGTCCAGTCCACTACAGAAAAAGTCCGGGCCCCTGCTTACGCAGGGACACAAGCTTAGGCTTCGCCGCCGCCCGGAGCTTCGGCCTCGGCGCCCTGCCCTCCGGGAATGTCGCGCTGGATCGTCCGGCGCTCGGCGATGCGCGCGGCCTTACCGGTGCGCCCGCGCAGATAGTAGAGCTTGGCCCGGCGCACGTCGCCGCGGCGCACGACCTCGATCGAATCGATGATCGGCGAATAGAGCGGGAAGACGCGCTCGACGCCCTCGCCGAAGCTGATCTTCCGCACGGTGAAGCTCGAGCCGACGCCCTTGTTGGCGCGGGCGATGCACACGCCCTCAAAATTCTGCACGCGCGTGCGGTCGCCCTCGATCACCTTGACGCCGACGCGCAGCGTATCGCCGGGGCGGAATTCGGGAACGGGCTTGTCCTTGGTCAGCGCGTCAATGGCCTCGCGCTCGAGGGTCTCGATCAGGTTCATGTCTTGTCAGCCTTCGTATCTCGTCGCTGCGCGCCAGAGGGCGGTGCCTGCGATGCGCCCCCGTGGCGCTCGATCAGGTCCGGCCGCCGTAGCCGTGTATCTTCGACCGCGCGTTCGCGTCGCCACGCCGCGATCTTCGCATGATCCCCCGACCGCAGCACTTCGGGGATCGTGCGCCCTTCCCATGTGACAGGCCGGGTATAGTGCGGATATTCGAGGAGCCCCGTTTCGAAGCTCTCCTCCTCTCCGCTGGAGGCCGCGCCCATTACCCCGGGGAGCAGCCTTACGCAAGCATCGAGGATCACCATCGCGCCGAGCTCGCCGCCCGAGAGCACATAGTCGCCGACGGAGACGGATTCGAGGGGGCGCGCGTCGAAGATTCGCTCGTCGAATCCTTCGAAGCGGCCGCACAGCAGGATCACCCCCTCGCCTGTGGCAAGATCGCGCACGCGGCCTTGCGTCAGCGGCGTCCCACGGGGCGTCAGCGCGAGCATCGGCCGCCCATCGGAGACGCTGTCGAGCGCCGCGGCAACGACGTCCGGCCGAAGCACCATCCCCGCGCCACCGCCGGCCGGCGTATCGTCGACGCTCCTATGCTTGTCGGTGGCGAAATCGCGGATGTTCTTAGTTTCCAGCGACCAAATGCCCTGCTCGAGCGCCTTGCCGGCGAGGCTAATGCCCAGCGGCCCGGGAAACATCTCCGGGTAGAGGGTCAAAACAGAGGCGCGGAAGGGCATGGCGGAACCGCCGCTATCACAATCCATTGGGCGACGCATGGACGAGCCGATCCTCGACTGCCTGATCGTCGGCGGCGGGCCCGCGGGGCTGACCGCAGCGATCTACCTTGCCCGCTTCCACCTCGACATCCTCGTCGTCGACGGCGGCAAAAGCCGGGCGTCGTGGATCCCCTGTACCCGCAACCACGCCGGCTACCCCGACGGGATCGAGGGCAAGGAGCTGCTCCGCCGGATGCGCGAGCAGGCGTGCAAATATGGCGCGAAGATCGAGACCGAGTTCGTGACCAAGCTCGAGCAGGATGCGGGCAGCGGGCTGTTCACCGCGACGTGGGGCTCGGGCGAAGCAAAGGCGCGCACCGTGCTGCTCGCGACGGGGGTCACCAACCGCCGCCCGCCGATGGACGAGGAGCTTCACGATGACGCGCTCTCGCGCGGGCTGGTGCGCTATTGCCCGATCTGCGACGGCTATGAGGTCACCGACAAGAAGGTCGGCGTGATCGGCAGCGACAGCCACGGAGTCGCCGAGGCGGTCTTCATTCGCAGCTACACGCCCGACGTAACGCTGATCGCGCCGGACAAGGCGCTCCGGCTGAAGCCCGACGACGCGAAGAAACTGCAGGAGGCGGGAATCGAATGCGTCGACGGACCCGCGCAGGCCGTGGCGATCACCGGCGACTGCATCGTCGTCGACACTGCAGAAGGCCATCACACCTTCGACAGCATCTACCCGGCGCTCGGCAGCGACACGCACACGCAGCTCGGCGAGATGGTCGGCGCGAAGCTCGCCGCCGACGGCTGCTTCCTGTGCGATGATCACCAGCGCACCAGCGTTCCGGGCCTCTATGCGGCCGGCGACGTGGTCCACGGACTCGACCAGATCAGCCATGCGATGGGCGAAGGCGGGGTCGCCGCGACCACCATCCGCAATGACCTGTGCGCCAAGCAGCCGATGCTGCGTGAGTCCGCGCTCGAGGAAGCCGAAACCGGCAGCTAGGCGAGGAATTCCGGGTTGAGGACGATCCTGCCGCCCTCGAGCTCGGCGATGCCCGGCTTGAACGGGATCAGCGAGCGCTTGCCCGCCTCGTCCTCGATCTCGAGCAGATCCCCAGCGCCGTAATTCTCAACGGCAACCACGGTGCCCACCGGCCGTCCCTCCGAGTCGACCGCGGCAAGGCCGATCAGGTCGGCGTGATAATATTCGCCCTCCTCGAGCGGAGGCAGCGCGGCGCGGTCGATCTCGACGAGCGAGCCGCGCAGCGCTTCGGCGGCCGAGCGATCGGCCAGGCCGTCGAAGCGGGCGACGGCAGTCTTGCCGCTATCCCTGATGCTCAGCAGCCTGCGCTCGACGCCGCCGACGAACAGCCGGTCATGGCGCGAGAGGCTATCGGCGCTATCGCTGAACAGCTTCAGCCGCACTTCGCCGCGAACGCCGTGCGCGCCCGCGACCGCGGCGAGCGCAATCCGACGCTCGCCGCGCTCGACCATGCTCAGCCCTGGCTCGCCGCAGTCTCGCCCTCGGCCGCGCCTTCGGCCGGCTCCTCGGTCGATTCGACGTTCTCCGCGGCAGCTTCGGCTGGCTCAGGCGAGCCTTCGGTCGGCGGAGCCACCTCGTCGGCGCCCTCGGCCGGAGCTTCGGTCGACTGCGCCTCGTCAGCCGCTTCGGGCTGATCGGCGGCGGCCTCCTCCGCCGGAGCCTCAGCGGCAGCTTCTTCGGCCGGAGCCTCGGCGGCAGCTTCCTCCGCCGGAGCCTCAGCGGCAGCTTCTTCAGCCGGAGCCTCGGCGGAAGCTTCTTCCGCAGGAGCTTCGGCACTATCGGGCTCGGCGACGACTTCGCCCTCGCCCGCTTCGGCCTCGGCAGCGGC
>DATDDW010000274.1:0-3049 GCA_036523615.1 Sphingomicrobium sp. | reverse complement strand
AGGCTCCGGCAAAAATCGTGTAGCCGGCATTCTCCACGAAGGGCTGCTGCTCGCTCTCGTCGACTTTGTGCTCCTTCAGCCGGTTGGCGTAGCGGCGGAGCTGCTTTTCGATCCGGTCGGCGGCGCCGTTGAACGCCATCTCGGCCGTGCGCGCGCTGTACGACGCCTTGAGGACGACGCCTTGCACCACGGGAGCGACGATGTCGCAGGTGTAGTCGTTGTTCGGCCCGCGACCGAACGTAACATTGGCTCCGACCGCACGTGAGAAATACTTCTCGGTGATTTCGGCGACCCGCTGCTGGGCATGCCCGCGCAGCGACTCGCCGGTGTCGACTTGATGACCCGCGACCCGGACGTCCACTAGAGCCTCACTCCTTTTGGTCTGGCGCGGCGCTTAGGACCGCGCCGAACCTCGCGTCAACCGGCCCCGGCGAAGCGTGCCCAAAGCGGATTGACCAGCTTGGCAATAAACGCCCGGTGGCGTTCGAGTTCCTCTTGGGCGGCGAAGTGTGGCCGGGCGGGACGCGGTTCGCGAATGGTCACGGGACCGGCGCTTGCCGCGACCGAGACGCTTGCCGTGTCAGCGACCAGGCCAAGGCCGATCTGCCGGCCGCCGGTGAGCTCGACATAGACCTGGGCGAGGAGCTGGGCGTCGAGCAGCGCGCCGTGCTTGACGCGGTGGCTGCGGTCGATGCCGAAGCGCATGCACAAGGCGTCGAGGCTGTGCTTGGCGCCCGGGTGCCGCGACCGCGCCAGCGTCAAGGTATCCACCATCCGGTGCATGCCCACGGACTGGCGACCGCAGCGCTCGAGTTCGAAGTTCAGAAAGCCAAAATCGAAGCCGGCGTTGTGTGCGACGAGCGGCGAATCCTCGAGGAAGTCGAGCAGCTCGTCGGCCTTTTCCCAGAAGCGCGGCTTGTCCGACAGGAACAGGTTGGTGAGCCCGTGCACCTGCTGCGCGTCGAACGGCATATCGCGTTCGGGATTGAAGTAAGCGTGGAAGTGGCGGCCGGTCTCGATGCGGTTGAAAATCTCGACGCAGCCGATCTCGACAATGCGGTCGCCGCCCGCCGGATTGAGCCCCGTAGTCTCGGTGTCGAAGACGATTTCCCGCACCGTTAAATCTATGAATCGGCGGCGAGTCTCAGACAAGCGAGAATGTCCCGCACTTGGCTTTGAGTTGTGGATAGATCGCCGCCGGTGTCGACCACAAAATCGGCTCGCGCGCGCTTCTCCGCATCGGGCACCTGGCGGGCGAGGATTGCGTCGAGCTTGGCTTCGCTCATGCCCTCGCGCTCGAGCACCCGCGCGCGCTGAACTTCGGCCGGCGCCGAGACCACGATGACCTTGTCGAACTCCTTCTCGCCGCCGGTCTCGAACAGCAGCGGAATCTCGAACAGGAGGGCCGGCGCGTCGCGGTGCTTGGCGATGAAGGCCTCGCGCGCGTCGCGCACCGCGGGATGCACCAGCCGTTCGAGCCGGGCGAGAAGCGGGGGCTTGCCGAGCACGGCAGCGGCGAGCTTCTCGCGATCGAGCAGGCCCCCGACCACCGTGCCGGGAAACTGCTCGCCGATCTTGTCGACCAAAGCGCCGCCGGGCCCCTGCAGCCGCCGCACCTCGGCGTCGGCATCGAACACCGGGATACCGGCGCGCTCAAACATTTGCGCGACGGTCGACTTGCCCATGCCGATCGAGCCGGTGAGCGCGATGCGGATCATGCCACGAGCACTCCGCGTTCCCGCAAGGCGCCGAGCAACGGGATCAGCGGCATTCCGAGCACCGTGAAATGGTCGCCCCCGATGCGCTCGAACAGCTGGACTCCGCGGCCTTCGAGCCGGAACACGCCGACGCAGTGGCCGACCTCGGGCCATTCGGCATCGAGGTATGTTTCAATGAACGCGTCCGACAGCGGTCGAACTTCGAGCCGGACAGTCTCGACGTGGGTCCAGTCTACAGCACCGCCTCGGGCAAGCGCGACAGAGCTGGTCAGCTGCATCGTCTTTCCTGAGAAGAAGCGAAGGTGCTCGGCGGCTTCGCCGCGATCGCGCGGCTTGTCGAACAGACGTCCTTCGACGCTGACCACGCTGTCGGATCCGATCACCCAGTCGCCCGCAACGCTCACCGCCTTGGCTTCGGCCAGCCGCCGCGCAATTTCCTCGCCGCTGGTGAGGCCAAGCTTGAGCTCGGCTTCGTCGACCTGCGGTTTCACCGCCTCGTACGCAACGCCCGCGGCGTCGAGCATCTGCCGCCGGATCGCGCTCGTGGAAGCCAGGATGAGGACCAAAAGAACAACCTTGTGGAAAAGCCGAGGCGCACTGCTAGCGCGGGATTGGGGACGGGCTCAATGCACGCGCCGTTCGCAACGATTCGAGAATCAATCCACGGGGACAGATTCAGTCCCCAGCCTGTGAATCGCGTGGACATTGAAACGCGACTCGCAGCGCTGCCGAGGGCAACGGCCCGGCCCGGCTGTTGGCAAAATCGGGAGCTCCGCCTAAGCCCCGCTGTCCAGCGCCCAACCACATCAACAATTAGATTCTAATATAATAAGGGAGAATAGAAGGGTGGCTCCGACGCCTGCGGAACAGACATCAACGCAGGCGGCCAAACCCATGCTAGCAGTCCTTGCGGGTGAGCGCCGGGGCCCTCCGCCAGTGTGGATGATGCGCCAGGCCGGCCGCTACCTTTCGGAGTACCGCCAGCTGCGCCAGGACAAGGGCAGCTTCCTCGACCTGGTCTATGACAGCGACGCCGCGGCCGAGGTCACGCTCCAGCCGCTCAAGCGCTTTCCCGAGCTCGATGCCGCGATCCTCTTCTCCGACATCCTGATCGTGCCGTTCGCGCTGGGCCAGAACCTGACCTTCGTCACGAGCGAAGGCCCGCGGCTGACGCCGCCGCTGAGCGATGGTGCGATCGACCAGCTGACGCCTTATGCCGCGCGGCTCGACCCGATCTACGAGACCGTGCGTAAGGTCAAAGCGCAGCTTCCCGCGAGCAAGGCGCTGATCGGTTTTGCCGGCGCGCCGTGGACGGTCGCGACCTACATGGT
>DATDDW010000273.1:0-14671 GCA_036523615.1 Sphingomicrobium sp. | reverse complement strand
GTGCGGTTTGATCACCACTTCGGGCTGCGCGAGGTTGCTGCCGACGCGCGGCGCGACGAGCCCCGGCACAGTCGCCATTTCCTTGGCGATCTGGTTGGCGACAGCGGTGAGCTGCGCCGGGTCCTCGCCGCCGAGATAGAGCATGATGTCGCGCGAGTCGGCGTCGGGTCCGCCGCCGTTCTGCGACTGGAAGCTGACGCGCGCGTCGGGGATCGCGGCCAGCGTCGGCGACAGGTTGCGCTCGAACTCCGTGCTTTTCACCTTGCGGCTCTTCTTGAGCACGATGTTGACGTGCCCTTCGCCGACATTGACGCGCTCGAAGACACGCTCGACGCTCGGATCCTTGGCGACAATGGCGGCGACGTGGTCGACCACC
Source organism: Sphingomicrobium sp. (assembly GCA_036523615.1). Lineage (GTDB taxonomy): Bacteria > Pseudomonadota > Alphaproteobacteria > Sphingomonadales > Sphingomonadaceae > Sphingomicrobium. The sequence goes on along the minus strand of DATDDW010000273.1, from coordinate 14,295 downwards.
GCTTCGGTCTGCTTGAGCGTCGTCCCCGGCGGCATGGTGATGTTGGCGCGCGAGAAGTCGCTGTTCTGCGGCGGGAAGAACGACTGCGGGATGAGGCTGAACAGAACTCCGCTGAGCAGCAAGGTGACGATGCCCGCGCCGACCATGGCGAAGCGATGGTCGAACATGCTCGCCCAGCCGAGCCGGATGACCGAGCGCGCCCATGAGGCGAACTGACTGTCGTCGAAGCCGCGGATCAGCCCCCAGACGTAGCCGGCGAGGATCGTCAGGCCGACGAGCACCAAGCCGACGAAGATGAAGCCGAAGAGGGCGCCGACGACGGTCAGCGCAACATTCGGCGGCGCGTCGGGCGACGCCTTGATGAACTTCATCGCCGCGTTGGCGATCATCAGCAGGGCGGCGATCGCCAGCGGCACGCCAAAATAAAGCAGCCGCGCGGGGATGCGCCGCACCTTGGCGCGGCGCTCATGCGCCTTCGACGTATCGAGGCTCCAGTTGAGCACCTTCAAGTAGATGTCCATCCACTTCCAGGCGGCGTGCGGCTGCTTGCCATGCGAACGCAGGAAATAGGCGCCGATCAAAGGCGTGATCATTCGCGCGACGAACAGGCTCATCAGCACCGAAAGGACGACGGTGAAGCCGAACGCCTTGAAATACTGGCCGGCGATGCCCGGCATTAGGGCGACCGGGAGGAAGACGGCGACGATCGCCATCGTCGTTGCCAGCACGGCAAGACCGATCTCGTCTGCCGCGTCGATGGCCGCCTGATAGCCCGACTTGCCCATGCGCATGTGGCGCACGATGTTCTCGATCTCGACGATCGCGTCGTCGACGAGAACGCCGGCGACGAGGCCCATGGCCATGGTCGACATGAAATTGAGCGTGATCCCCATCAAGGTCATGAAGAAGAAGGCGGGGATCGCCGACAGCGGGATGGCGACGGCGCAAATCACCGTCGCGCGGATGTCGCGGAGGAAGAGGAGAACAACGATGACGGCGAGGACCGCGCCCTCGATCAGTCCCTCCATCGCCGAGCGGTACTGCGCCTTGGTGTAGTCGACGGTGGTGAAGACCTCGGTGAACTGGACCTTGGGGTTCTCTTTCTCGAGCTTCTTCAGCTCTTTCCACACGCCGTCGTAGGCGGTGACTTCCGACGAGCCCTTGGCGCGCTGCACGCTGAAGGTGACCACCTGGTGGCCGCTCTGCTTGGCAATCGAGCGCTGTTCGCTGTTGCTGTCCTTGACCTCGCCGAGGTCAGCTAGCCTGACGAAGCGGCCGCCGGGCAGCGCAATCTGGGTTTGCGACAGCTGGTAGGCGTTCTGGGCGTTGCCGAGGACGCGCACCGACTGCTCGGACCCGGCGATCTCCGCCCGGCCGCCGGCGCCGTTCATGTTGCTCTGCCGCAGCTGCGCATTGACCTGGGCGGCAGTGATGCCCTGCGCCTGGAGCGCGGCGGGATCGAGGATCACGCGGATCGTGCGGTCGACTCCGCCGACCCGCTGCACCGCAGCGACACCCCCCACCCCGAGCAGGCGCTTGGCCACCGTATTGTCGATGTACCAGCTCAATTGCTCGAGCGTCATGTCGGTGGTCTGGGCGCCGACGTAGGAAATCGGCTCGTTCTCCGCGTCGACGCGGGTGATCTGCGGCTCGAGGATCCCTTCGGGAAGCGTGCCGCGGATCTGCGAGATGGCGTTGCGAACGTCGTTCACCGCACGGTCGGTCGGCGTGCCCTGCTGGAAATTGACGAAGGTGAAGCTGTTGCCTTCGGAAACGCTGCTGTTGATCTCCTCGACGCCGTTGACGCTGCGGATCGCCGATTCGACGCGCTGCGTGACCTGAGTCTCGAGCTCGTTGGGCGCGGCGCCCGGCTGGCTGACCGAGACGATCGCCGCGGGAAAGTCGATGTCCGGCGCGTTGTTGACCTGCATCCGCGCGAACGCCACCAGGCCGGCCAGCATCAGCCCGACGAAGAGGACGATCGGTCCAACCGGGTTGCGGATGCACCAGGATGAGATGTTCCGGAAATTCATAAGCTTACTGCTTTCCTAGCGCTCAGCGGGCAGCCTCGCGCCGCGGATTGACCTTCTGCCCCGGATTGAGGAACGGCCCGGCCGAATAGACCACGGCTTCGTTGCCCGAGAGGCCGGCGACGATGCTGACGCCGGCGTCGCTCACTTCGCCGATCTTGATGTCGCGCCGCTCGACCTGGTTCTTGGCATTGACGATGTAGACGTAATTGCCCTTGTCGTCGCTCAGCACGGCGCTCTGCGGCAGCAGCGGCGCGGTCGTCGTTCCGGCGCCGATCTTGGCGTCAGCATAGCCGCCGGGGCGGATTCCGGCGCTGTACGGCACCGCGATGCGCACTTCGCCGAGCCGCGACTGCGGATCGATCACCGGCGCGACCTGCCATACGGTGCCGGTTACGCCTTGGTCGGAGCCGACCGGAGTCACCTGCGCCGGCATTCCGACATGGATGAGGGCAAGGTCCTGCTGCGCGAGCTGGGCGCGCATTTCCATCTGCCCGCCCTCGGCGAGGCGGAACAAGGCGCCCGAGCCGGGACCGACGATCTGTCCGACCTCGACGCTGCGCGCGAGGATCAGGCCAGCGGTCGGGGCGATCACGTTGAGCTGACCGATCTGCGCACGGGTCGCGCCTAGCTGGGCCTGGGCGACGCGGACCTGCGCGACGGCGGCGTCGCGCGCCGCCTTCTTGGAGTCGATCTCGGCCTTCGACACGAAGCCACGCCCCTGGAGGGCAATGGCGCGGTCATAATTGGACTGGGCAAGCGCGGCATTGGCCTTGGCCGATTCGACCTGCGCCGCGAGCTGCGCCGCCTGCTGCGCCTGGACCGAGCGGTCGACGATCGCCAGCACCTGGCCGGCGCGGACCCAGCTGCCGGCGTCAACCAGCACGCGGACGACGCGGCCGCCCTGGCCGGCGATGCCGACCGGCTGGTCGCGCTTGGCGGCGAGCGGGCCGCTGGCGGTGACGGTGCGGCCGACATCGGTCCGGCCCGGCACGACGACGGTGACGGTCGGGACCTGGCCGGCGCCGGCTCCCGCCGGCGGTGTCTTTTGGGCGCTGGAGCCAGCGCCGCGCCCGAGCATCACGGCGAGGCCGAGCGCGAGAAGCGCCGCGACCCCGGCGGCAATGATGACGAGCCGGCGACGCTGCCGTGAGCGGTCGACGACCACCAGCGTGTCCGAGGAGTGGATCGAAGCTTCCCGGTTCATCATTCCCCTGCCCAACTTGCGCGAATCTGTTCTGCCTTGAGGCAGCTGTATTACCCTAATAACTCACCTTGCGCAACAGACCGCGCTGCCCCTCTCGATACCACTGCTTTTCGACCAACAGTGGCACTAGTTTTGCGAGCGCGCGTTGGCGCATCCAAAGTGAAGGTCGATTGAACGACACTGTTAACGAGGGGAAGCGCGATGGAACATTACGGCATCATCGGCTGGATCGTCATCGGCGGGCTGGCCGGCGCAATCGCCAAGCTGCTGATGCCCGGGCGCGATCCCGGCGGGTGCATCATCACGATTCTTCTCGGCGTCGCCGGCGCGGTGCTCGCCGGCTGGATCGGGCACAAGGTGGGCTGGTACGGCCAGAACGAGGGCGCGGGCTTCATCGCCGCGATCGTCGGCGCGCTGATCCTGCTCGGGATCTACCGGCTGATCGTCGGCCGCCGCCGCGTCTAAGGCGCGGACTTTCGTTCAGGAAACAGCCATGGCGCGCGGGTGAGCCTGCGCGCCTTCGATCGGCAACAAGGACAAGAAGAATGAAAAGCCCCTTGATCGCGGCGCTGCTGCTTGGCGCTGCTTCGATCCCCGCCGCGGCCGGCGCGCAGCCGGCGTCAACGATCACCCAGACGATCACCGGAACGCGGCTGGACATCAGCGCGACCGGCGACGTCACGCGCGTGCCGGACATCGCCATCATCACCGCCGGCGTGGTCACCCGCTCGACGACAGCGACCGGCGCGATCCAGGACGCGGCCGAGCGGATGCAGCGGGTGCTCGCGGCGTTGAAGCGCGCCGGGGTCGAGGAGCGCGACATCCAGACCAGTAACCTCAACCTCAATCCCGAGTACCGCTATCCGGAGAACCAGTCGCCGCAGCTGGTTGGCTATACCGCGTCGAACCAGCTGACGATCAGGTTCCGCGGCATCCGCAATGCCGGCAAGATCCTCGACGCGCTGGTCAGCCAGGGCGCCAACGAGATCAACGGCCCGAACCTCACCATCGACAAGCCCGAGCCCGCGCTGGACGAAGCCCGCGCCAAGGCAGTCGCGATCGGCCGGGCGCGGGCCGACCTTTATGCGCGTTCGCTCGGCCTTCGCGTGGTGCGCATCGTGTCAGTCAGCGAAAGCGGCGGCTATGCGGTGCCGCCGCCGATGCCGGTGGCGCCGATGATGGCGCGAGCGGACATGGCGCAGACCAAGATTGTGCCGGGCGAGCAGAAGCTCCAGGTCACCCTGGCGATGACCTTCGAGCTGCAGTGAACCTGAAAACCCTCCCCCATCGAGGGGGAGGGCTGAAGCGGAAGTTAGCGGACGGTGCCGCGGCGGATCAGGTTGACGATCGCCAAGAGGATGATCGCGCCGATCAGCGAATAGAGGAAAGTCTCGACCGTGATGCCGGCGTTGATGCTGCCGCCAAACAGCAGCCCGGCGATCGCCGCGCCGACGATTCCGACGACGATGTTGAGGATGATCCCCTGCTGCGCGTCGGTGCGCATGATGAGGCTCGCGAGCCAGCCGCAAATGCCGCCAACGATCAGCCAAATGATAATGCCCATGAGCTTTCCCTCCTGTTGTTCTTAGGCCGTCGCCAGACCGACGACGGCCGTTGCGCTCACGACGCGCGGGATAGCCGCGCGGTTCCGGCAACTAACAGGAGAGTTGGCGTCGGGGTAGCTGGTTAGTAGCGCTGCTGGCGCTCGTACTGGTCGCGGTACTGCTTGATCCGGGTGACGCGCAGGCCCGGCATTCCGCTGCGGTCGACCGCGCGCTGCCAGCTGGTGAATTCCTCGAGGCTCAAAGAATAGCGCTTGCACGCTTCGTCGACGCTCAGCAGCCCGCCGGCGACGGCGGCCACGACCTCGGCCTTGCGGCGCACGACCCAACGCGTCGTGTGAACCGGCGGAAGCGAATCGAGCGTTAGCGGCTCGCCGAGCGGGCCGATGACCTGGGCCGGACGAATCTTCTGGTTCTCGAGCATTCCGTCACACCTGCTTAATCATTGCTACTGCCGCTCACTTAATCGTCCGGCGTTGAAAATATTCTGAAACGCGCTGGTTAATTCCACGGTTAGTCCGACTTACCTTCCCTTAACCCTGCCGGGGGCGAAGGCGCCGCCGAGCAGCTTGACTGCATCGCGCCATCCGTCGCTTCCGGAGAGGTAGCAGGCGATCGCGTCCTCGCGCCGGCGCGGGTCCTCCGCCGCTCCGTCTCCGAGCAGCGTCAGGAACTCGTCCAGGCTGAGCGGTGCCTTCGCCTGAGTGCGAAAGTCCCCCTCGTGACGCGCCAAAACTTTTCTCCTGGCTGCCTCTCTTGGCCCCGGTCTAGGCGGCAGGAGTGAAATTCGGGTAAAGAGACCTTAATGCCCGTCAGCTTTGACTTAGACCGGCCGCCTCGGCAGGCCCGCATCGTTGTCGCCATGTCTGGCGGCGTCGACAGCTCGGTGACCGCCGCGCTGGCGGCTGAGACCGGCGCCGAGGTGATCGGGGTCACGCTCCAGCTCTACGACCACGGCGCGGCGGTGCGCCGCCCCGGCGCCTGTTGCGCGGGGCAGGACATCTATGACGCCAAGACCGTCGCCGAAAGGCTGGGCATCGCTCATTACGTGCTCGATTACGAAAGCCGCTTTCGCTCGGGCGTGATCGAGCGCTTCGTCGACGAATATGCGCGCGGCCGCACGCCGGTGCCCTGCGCGAGCTGCAACCAGGGCGTGAAGTTCGTCGACCTCGTCGCCTTCGCCAAGGAGCTCGGTGCCGATTGCCTGGCGACCGGCCATTATGTGCGGCGGGTGGTCAACAGCGGCCGGGCCGAGCTGCACAAGGGCGCCGACCCGCGCCGCGACCAGAGCTACTTCCTGTACGGGACGACGCGCGAGCAGCTCGAGTTCCTGCGCTTTCCGTTGGGCGATTTGCCCAAGCCGCAAGTGCGGCAGATCGCCGCCGAGCTCGGCCTCGAGGTCGCGGCCAAGCCCGACAGCCAGGATATCTGCTTCGTCCCCGACGGCGATTATGCCTCGCTGGTGAAGCGGGTGCGGCCCGAGACCGCGGCGCCGGGCGACATCGTTGACCTCGACGGGCGGGTGCTCGGGCGGCACCGCGGCGTCGTCCACTTCACCGTCGGCCAGCGCCGGGGGATCGAGGTCGGCGGACAGAAGGAGCCGCTGTACGTGGTGCGCATCGAGCCGGACCAGGCGCGGATCGTCGTCGGCCCGCGTGTCGCCCTCGCCGTGGACGCCATGCGGGTCGAGCAGTGGAACTGGATCGCCGAGGAGCAGCGCGAGGTCAGCGTCAAGGTGCGCTCGCTCGCTGCGCCCGTCCCCGCGACGCTCGACGGCGAGTGGGTCCGCTTTGCCGGGGCCGAATATGGCGTGGCGCCGGGGCAGGCGGCGGTCGTCTATCAGGGGTCGCGGCTGCTCGGCGGCGGCTCGATCGCCCAGACTCGCTCGGCGCAGCAAAGCGTGACGGATGCCGTCGCCGCATAGCGCGGGCATCCTGCTCTTTCGCGAGCGCGACGGCCAAACCGAAGTACTGCTGATCAAGCCGGGCGGGCCATTCTGGCGCAACAAGGACGCCGGGGCGTGGATGATCCCCAAGGGCGGGATCGAAGAGGGCGAAGCGCCCGAGCAAGCGGCTCTGCGCGAGTTCGAGGAAGAAACCGGGGTGCGGCTGACGAGCGCGCCCTTTCCGCTGGCGCGCGTGCGCCAGGCGGGCGGCAAGTGGGTCGATGCGTTCGCGCTCGAGGGCGACGTCGATGCCGCCGAGGTCCGCTCGAACGACTTCGAATGCGAATGGCCCCCGCGCAGCGGGCGCAGGCAGCGCTTCCCCGAAGTCGCCGAGGCGCGGTGGATGAACTTCGCTCAAGCGCGCGATTTGATGCTGCCGAGCCAGCTTCCCTTTATCGATGCATTGGAAGCGAGGCTGAAGGAGTGGTGAGCAGCAGGCTCACAGCTGGAACTGGCCGGCGATCACCGTTCGGCAATGGCCGCCGAGCACCACGCGGTCGCCTTCGAGGCGGCAGTAGAGCACGCCGCTGCGCGCGCTCGCCTGGAGCGCGGTGAACTCGGTGCGGCCGAGGCGCTCCGCCCAGTAAGGCACGAGCGCCGCGTGGGCCGAGCCGGTCACCGGGTCCTCGTCGATGCCGCCGTAAGGCACGAACACGCGGCTGACGATGTCGTGGCTGGTGCCGCGCGCGGTGACGATCGCCATGCGGTGGATCTTGCCCAGCGCCGCGAAGTCGGGCGCGACAGCGCGGACCACCTCCTCGCCGTCGAGCTCGATGATCGCCGCGTCGTTGCAGCCTTCGGCGAGCCACACGGGAGCATCGGGTATCCCGAGGGCGCGGCACAGCTCGGGCTCCTGCGCCTGGGTGAGGTTGGCGGCGGGAAGATCCAGCTCGAGCACGTCGCCGTGCCGGCTGACGGTCAGGACTCCCGATTTGGTCGAGAAGCGTACCGGATCGGAATGGATGAGCACGTGGCCGCTGGCGAGCGTTGCATGGCCGCACAGCTCGACCTCGAGCTTGGGCGTGAACCAGCGCAATTGGTAATCGGCCTCGCCGTCGTCGCCCGGCACGGTGAAGGCGGTTTCGCTGAGGTTATTTTCCGCGGCGATGGCCTGCATCAGATCGTCGTCGAGCCACTTGTCGAGCGGGATCACCGCCGCGGGATTGCCGGTCAGCGGCCGCTCGGCGAAGGCGTCGACCTGGAAAAAGGGCAAAGCGGTCATGTCGCTCGCTCGGTGATTTCCTGCGGCAGCAGAGTCTCGCGGTCGGTCTGCCCCTCAGGGTCGACGTGGATCAGGATCTCGGTGTTGGGAAAACGCTGCTGCAGCTCTTCCTCGATCGCGTCGAGGCGGTCGTGGGCTTCCTGCACCGTCCATTCGGCCGGGACCCAGACATGGAACTGCGCGAAAAGGTGAGTGCCGCTGGTCCGCGTGCGGAGGTCGTGCAGGCCGGCAAGCTCGGGATATTCCTTCGCCGCGGCGAGGAAGCGCTCGCGCAGCTCGTCGGGCCACTCGCGGTCCATCAACTGGTTGAGCGCATGGCTCGACGCGCTCCAGGCGCCCCACAGCAGCCACAGCGCGATGAGGATGCCGAACACGGCGTCGGCGCCGGTCAGGCCGGCGAGCTGATCCAGCGCCAGCGCGACAATGACCGAGCCGTTGAGCATCAGGTCGGACGAATAGTGCAGCCGGTCGGTGCCGATGGCGAGCGAGCCGGTACGCTTCACGACGTGCCGCTGGTAGCTGATCAGCGCGACGGTCAGCACCATCGCGATCACCGAGACGCCGATGCCGAGCTCGGCCGAGCCGGTCTGCGCACCGCTGACGAGGCGCTGCGTGGCGCGGAATGCGATGAACATCGCCGAGAACGTGATGAGGATGACCTGGACCAGCGCGGCGAGCGCTTCCGCCTTGCCGTGGCCGAAGCGATGCTCGTGGTCCGCCGGCTGCGCGGCGATGCGCACGGCGAGCAGCACGATCAGACTGGCGATCAGGTCGAGGCCGCTGTCGGCAAGCGAGCCGAGCATCGCCATCGACGAGGTCTCGAGCGCGGCATAGGCCTTGAGCACAATCAAGGTCACCGCCATCGCGCTGCTCGCGACTGCGGCGCGGGCGGTGAGCTTGCCGCGCTCGGCCTGGCTGATGGTGGTCTCGGTCATGGGTAGAGCAGCCCTTCGGACCAGGCGTCGCCGCTGCGCGTAAACAGCCGCCGCTCGTGCAGCCGGTGGGGGCGATCGCTCCAGAATTCGATCCGCTCGGGGACCACTCGGTAGCCTCCCCAATGCGGCGGGCGCGGCACATCCTCTCCTTCGAACCTGCGCTTCACTTCCTCGAAGCGCGCTTCGAAAGCCGAGCGGCTGTCGAGCGGCCGCGACTGGTCCGACGCCCAGGCGCCGAGCTGCGAATCCCGCGCGCGCGTCGCGAAATAGCTGTCCGCATCGGCCGTGGAGACGCGCTCCACCGCACCTTCGATGCGCACCTGGCGGCGCAGCGATTTCCAGTGGAATAGCAGCGCCGCCCGCGGGTTCGCGGCAAGCTGGTCGCCCTTGGCGCTTTGCTCATTGGTATAGAAAACGAAGCCCGCCGGCCCATGGCCCTTGAGGAGCACGGCCCTGACGCTCGGCTGGCCTGCGCCGTCCGCGGTTGCCAGCGCCATGGCTTCGGGGTCGTTGATCTCGCTGGCCCGCGCCTCGGCGAACCATTCATCGAAAAGGGTGATGGGATCGGCCATTCGCGGCGCGGCTTAGGCTTGGACGCCGCCCAGCCGCAACCCATCTGGTCAGCAACACGCGACTGCGGCATGGGAGAATAATGGCACTCGACCTCTACCAACGCTTGGGGCTGAAGCGCGGCGCGAGCGAGGCGGAGATCAAGAAGGCCTATCGCAGCCTCGCCAAGCAGCTTCACCCGGACCGCAACAAGGACAATCCCAACGCTGCCAAGCGCTTCGGCGAAGTGACCGCGGCCTATGACCTCTTGTCCGACAAGGACAAGCGGGCGCGCTACGATCGCGGCGAGATCGACGAGGAGGGCAATCCCAAGATGCCGTTCGGCGGCGGGGGCTTCGGCGGCTATTCGCCCGGGGCCGGGCCGCAGCCGGGCGCGGGCGGCGCCGGCGGCTTCGAGAATTTCAACTTCGGCGGGGCCGACGCGGCGGACCTCAGCGACCTCTTCGAGGGCCTGTTCGGCGCGGCCCAAGCCGGCCGCGGCGGCCGCGCCGGCGGTGGCTTCGGCGGCTTCCGCCAGCGCGCTAGAGCGCCGCAGAAGGGCGCCGACGTCGCCTATCGGCTCAAGATCCCGTTCGAGGACGCGGTGGCATTGAAGCCGCAGCGGATCACGCTCGCCGACGGCAAGACGATCGATTTGAAGCTTCCGCAGGGGCTCGAGGACGGGACCAAGATCCGCCTCGCCGGCAAGGGCGAGGAAGGGCCAGCGGGACGCGGCGACGCGATCGTCACTATCGAGATCGCGCCGCACCGCTTCTTTTCGCGCGACCGAAGCAACATCAGGCTCGAGCTGCCGGTGACGCTCAAGGAAGCCGTGTTGGGTGCCAAGGTCAAAGTTCCCACGCCCGAGGGCGTGGTGATGTTGACCATCCCCAAGGGCACGACGTCTGGAAAGATCCTGCGCCTGAAGGGCCGCGGGTTCACCGGCAAGGACGGCAAGCGGGGCGATCAGCTGGTCAGTGTCGAGATCGACGTGCCCGCCTCCGACCCCGAGCTGCAGAAATTCGCCGAAGGATGGAGCGGCGGCGGCAACCCCCGCGCCGCGCTGGGTGTTTAGCGCGACTGCTGTATAGTCGCCGCGTCGAATGAGAGACATCTCCCCCCAGTCCCCCGAATCCCGCCGCAAGCGCCTGGCGAGCATGCGCGCCGCCTTCGGCACGGAGGTCGAGGAGAAGCTCAAGCCGCGCGTCACGCCGATCGAAGTGGTCAAGCGCGTCGCCATCGGCGTCTACAACGACGGCTTCATCCACGCCGGCAACCTCGCCTATCTGTCGATCGTCGCGCTGTTCCCCTTCTTCATCGTCGCCGCCGCCGCGGCGCACCTGCTGGGCCAGAGCCAGGACGCGATGCTGACCGTCACCAATGTGCTGCGGCGGCTTCCGCCCGACGTCGCCTCGACCCTGCGCGAGCCGATCCAGGAAGTGCTGACGGTGCGTACGGGCACGCTGCTGTGGCTCGGCGCGGTTGTCGGCCTGTGGACCGCGGCGAGCTATGTCGAGACAATCCGCGACATCCTGCGCCGCGCCTATGGGGTGAAATTCTGCGCGCCGTTCTGGGAATATCGATTGGGATCGATCCTGTTGATCCTCGGCGCGGTGCTGCTGCTGATGGTGGCGTTCGCAGCGACCGCCGCGCTGAGCTTCGCGCACCATATGCTGCTCGCCTGGTTCCCGTTTGCCGAAGGGATCGGATCGACGCTCGGCATCTACCGCCTGCTGCCGGCAGTGACCTTGTTCGTCACCTTCTACGGCATCTTCTTCGCGCTGACGCCAGCGCGCTACCGCAAGCGCGGGTGCCGCAAGTGGCCCGGCGCCCTGTTCATCACCGCCTGGTGGCTGATCACGGTCGAGATCCTGCCCGACGCGCTGGGCCTGCTCGGCGGTTATACCCGCACCTACGGCAGCCTCGCCGGGGTGATGATCGCGCTCATCTTCTTCTTCGTTGTCGGGCTCGGCGTGGTGATCGGCGCCGAATTGAACGCCGCGCTGGCCGAAAGCGGCGCCACCGCGCTAAAGGGCGAGGTTTACACCGGGCCGTACACCGACGAGCTCATCGTCGAGGAGCCGCAGCCCGGCGAGGACGTCGCCGTCGAACTGGAAACAGAGGGACCGCAGCTTTGAGCGAGTTGATGAAGGGCAAACGCGGGTTGATCATGGGGCTGGCCAACGAGCGCTCGCTGGCCTGGGGCATTGCCCGCGCCGTCGCCGGGGAAGGCGGGGAGCTTGCCTTCTCTTACCAGGGCGAAGCGCTGGAGAAGCGGGTGCGGCCGCTGGCGCAGGAGCTCGGCTCCGACGTGCTCGTCGACTGCGACGTGTCGGACATGAAGGCGCTCGACAAGACGTTCGACGCCCTGAACGAACGCTGGGGCGGGCTCGACTTCGTCGTTCACGCCATCGGCTATTCGGACAAGAACGAGCTGCGCGGCAAGTTCGTCGACACGTCGATGGACAATTTCCTGATGACCCTGAACATCTCGGTCTACAGCTTCGTCGCCGTGTGCCAGCGCGCGCGGCGGCTGATGAGCAACGGCGGCTCGCTGCTGACGCTCACTTATTACGGCGCCGAGAAGGTGATCCCGCATTACAATGTGATGGGCGTCGCCAAGGCGGCGCTGGAAACCAGCGTCAAATATCTCGCCACCGACCTCGGCCCTGAGCAAATCCGCGTCAACGCCATTTCGGCCGGGCCGATCAAGACCCTCGCGGCGAGCGGGATCGGCGACTTCCGCTACATCATGAAGTGGAACGAATATAATTCGCCGCTGCGGCGCAACGTGACGATCGAGGATGTCGGGGGAGCGGGCCTTTACCTGCTCAGCGACCTTGCCTCGGGCGTCACCGGCGAGGTCCACCATGTCGATGCCGGCTATAATGTCGTCGGCATGAAGGCCGAGGACGCGCCGGACATCTCGACCGTCTGATGATCGCGCGCCGCGTTCGCGTGAACGGGCGCGTGCAGGGCGTGTTCTTTCGCGCGTGGGCGAGGGATGAGGCGCGCTCGCTGCGCGTTGCCGGCTGGGTGCGCAATTGCAGCGACGGCTCGGTCGAAGCGCATGTCGAAGGCGACGAGGCCGCCGTCGGTGAGCTGGTCCGGCGGATGCGCCATGGACCGCCGCACGCGAGAGTTGTCGACTTCGAGGTGAGCGACGCCGCTCCGGAGGGCCTCGAGCGCTTCGAGGTGCGGCACTAACCCGTGAACGGGTCGCGCACGAGGATCGTGTCGTCGCGCTCCGGCGACGTGCTGACCAGGGCGACGGGGCAGCGGATCAGCTCTTCGATGCGCCGCACATATTTGATCGCCCGCGCCGGCAGATCGGCCCAGCTGCGCGCGCCGCGCGTCGATCCGGGCCAGCCTTCGACCTCGTCGTAGATGGGCTCGACCCGCGCCTGGTCGGCGGCGTGCGCCGGCAGATAGTCGAGCTTCTTGCCGTCGAGCTTGTAGCCCTTGCACACCTTCACCGTGTCGAAGCCATCGAGCACGTCGAGCTTGGTGAGAGCGATTCCCGTGACGCCGCTGACCGCGACCGCTTGCCGCACCAGCACCGCGTCGAACCAGCCGCAGCGGCGCTTGCGGCCAGTGACGGTGCCGAACTCATGGCCGCGCTCGCCGAGCCTGGTGCCGACCTCATTGTCCTGCTCGGTGGGGAAGGGGCCGGAACCGACGCGCGTCGTGTAGGCCTTGACGATGCCGAGGACGAAGCCGGCGCCGGACGGGCCGATGCCGCTCCCCGGACCGGTCGTGCCCGCGACAGTGTTCGACGAGGTGACGAACGGATAGGTGCCGTGATCGACATCGAGCAGCACGCCCTGCGCGCCCTCGAACAGGATGCGCTTGCCTTTGCGCAAAGCGCCGTCGAGGTCGCGCCAGACCGGCCGGGCGAACGGCAGCACGAAATCGGCGATTTCGGCGAGGTCGGCCTTCAAGCGCTCGCGGTCGACGGGCGGCTCGCCGAAGCCGGCGCGCAGCGCGTCGTGGTGCGCGCAGAGGCGATCGAGCACGGGTTCGAGGTCGTCGAGCCGGGCGAGGTCGCAGACGCGGATCGCGCGGCGCCCGGCCTTGTCCTCGTAAGCGGGGCCGATGCCGCGCCGCGTCGTACCGATCTTGCCCGCGCCCGAGGCATCCTCGCGCCAACCGTCGAGGTCGCGGTGAATGGGCAGAATCAGCGGGCAGGTGTCGGCGACCATCAGCACATCGGGCGTCACCTCGATGCCCTGGTCGGCGATCTTCTCCACCTCTGCCTTGAGCGCCCACGGGTCGAGCACGACGCCATTGCCGATCACAGAGGGCGTGCCGCGGACGATGCCGCTGGGCAGCAGCGAGAGCTTGTAGGTCTGGTTGCCGACGACGAGCGTATGCCCGGCGTTGTGGCCGCCCTGGAAGCGCACGACCATGTCGGCGCGGCTCGCCAGCCAGTCGACGATCTTGCCCTTGCCTTCGTCGCCCCACTGGGCGCCGATGACGGTGACGTTTGCCACGCTGTTCCCCTTTGCGACGGCGCTCTAGGCGAGCGGCCTCGGACGGTCAAAAGCTCAGCGGCACCACTTCGCGGACGCCGGGGATGTCGTGCAACTGGCGTGACACGTCAGCGCTGATCGGGTCATCGACCGCGACCAAAGCGACCGCTTCGCCGCCAGCCTCATGGCGGCCGAGATTGAAGGTCGCGATGTTGATCCCGTTCTCGCCTAGCTTCGTGCCGAGCGCGCCGATGAACCCGGGCGCGTCGGTGTTGACGATGTAGATCATCTGCCCGGCAAGCTCGGCCTCGACGGGAATGCCGAAGATCTTCACGAGGCGCGGCGCGCGGTTGCCGAACAAAGTCCCCTCGAC
>DATDDW010000272.1:0-3094 GCA_036523615.1 Sphingomicrobium sp. | reverse complement strand
CCGCTCGTTAATGAAGTCGCGGAACGGCTCGAGCCCGCCCGGCGGCAGGGTCAGCCCCGCGGCCATCGCATGGCCGCCGCCGGCGACCAGCAGTCCGCTGTCCTTGGCCGCGAGCACCGCCGCGCCGAGGTCGACTCCCGAGATCGAGCGGCCGGAGCCCTTGCCGCTGCCGTCCTCGGTCTCGGCAATCACGATCGCCGGGCGGCCGAACCGCTCTTTGAGTCTTCCGGCGACTATGCCGATCACGCCCTGGTGCCAGCCGCCGCTCATCACCGTGATCACCGGCTCGCCTTTCAGCGCCTCCGCCTGCGCCTCGGCCTGCTCGCACACCAGCATCTCGATCGCGCGCCGCTCCTCGTTCAGCCGGTCGAGCTCGGCGGCGATGGCCCGCGCTTCCTCGGCGTCGGTGCAGGTCAATAGGCGAACGCCGAGGTCCGACTTGCCGACCCGGCCGCCGGCGTTGATCCGGGGGCCGAGCGCGAAACCCAGGTCGCGGCAGCTCGGCGGCTTCACCAGCCGCGCCGCTTCAGCCAGCGCGGCAAGGCCGATGTTCTGCTTCGCCGCCATCACCCTGAGCCCTTGCGTCACGAAGGCCCGGTTGAGGCTCTTCAGGCGCGCGACGTCGGCGACAGTGCCGAGCGCGACGAGGTCGAGCAGGTCGAGGATCTTGGGCTCGGCGAGCACCTCGAAGAAGCCGCGGCTTCTAAGCTCGCGGATCAGCGCGACTCCGAGCAGGAACGCCATGCCGACCGCGGCGAGATGCCCGTGCGCGGCGCCATCCTCGCTTTCGTCGAGCCGGTTGGGATTGATGAGGGCGAAGGCCACCGGAAGCAGGCTCGCGCATTGGTGGTGGTCGACGACGATCACCTCGAGCCCGGCAGCCTTCGCCTGCTCGAGCGCCTCGAACGCCTGCGCGCCGCAGTCGACGCAGACCGCGACGCTGGCGCCGCGCTCCTTGAGCGCCACCAGCGCTTCGCCCGACGGGCCGTAACCTTCCATCAGCCGGTCGGGGATGTAGACGATCGGCTCGGCGCCGAGCCGGCGAAGCAGCAGCGTCAGCAGCGCCGCGCTCGTCGCGCCGTCGACGTCGTAATCGCCGAAGATCGCCACCGTCTCGCCGCTTTGGACCGCGTCGGCGAGCCGCTTGGCGCCCTTGTCCATGTCCTTGAAGCACGAAGGGTCGGGTAGGAAGTCGCGGATCCTCGGCTCGCGGTGGCGGGCGAGGTCCTCGCGCGGCACCCCGCGGGCGAGCAGCAGCTCGTCGACGAGGGCGTCCATCCCCAACCCCGGCTCGCTGGTGCGCCGCCAGCGCCACGGCTGGCCGGTCACGGATTTCTCGATGTTCAGCGCGGCGGTCACAGCCGAAAGGTAAGAGTCGAGGATTCCGCGGTCTAGAGGCTGCGTGGGTATTCTGTGGATAGGCGGCTTACCCCTGCCCGATCTCGCGCAGAAGCTCCGTGAACCACGGCGTCGACACGTCGAACTTCTTGCCCCCGGCGATCCGCTCGAACTCGATCACGCGGAGCTCGCCGCCGCGCTCCTCGTCCTGGCCGACGACGCCGGACTCGCCGCGCAGCGCCGCGTCCACCGCAAAATCGGTGCACTCGCGGATCAGCTTCAGGTCGGCGGCATTCGCCGCCGCCGAGCGCGAGAAATAGCCGCTCTTCTGCACCAGCACCTTGTCGGCGCCGAGCTCCGCCGCGAACTGCTTGGCGAACCATTGGCCGGGGTTGATCTTGTCGAGGTGGACGTGGCCGAAGGCGTCGCGCGGGATGTCCTCGCCGCGCCGCTCCATCTCGGCGACGATCTCGGAGACCCCCGCGCCTTCCGAGATGAACAGGTTCACCCCGTCCTCCGCGTCCATGATCGCCTTGAGCCGCTTCGCCTCCTCGGCGATGTCGAACGGCCGCTCGGGCACGAACACGCCATGGACGTCCCAGCGCACCGCCAAATTGTCGAGCCACTCGGCGAACTTCGCATTCTTCACCCATTGGTGGTGGGCGAGCGCGGTCGCCGCGGTCAGCCAGCCGCAGTTGCGGCCCATCACTTCATGCACGACGAGCATCCGCGGGTTGGTCGAATGCTCGGCGATGATGTTGCGCGCGTAGAGCGCGCCCTGCTCGGCCGCAGTAAAAGCGCCGAGCGACTGCTTGATCGGAATGACGTCGTTGTCGATCGTCTTGGGCAGGCCGACGACCGTCAGCTCATAGCCGTTGCCGCGCAGGTACGCGGCGAGGTCGGCGGCGGTGCCGTTGGTGTCGTCGCCGCCGATGGTGTGCAGCACGTCGACGCCGTCGCGCCGCAGCTGCTCGGCGGCGACGTGGAGCGGGTCCTCGCCTTCCTTGACCAGCCCGCGCTTCACGCAGTCCTTGACGTTGGTGAGCTTCACCCGGCTGTTGCCGATCGGTGTCCCGCCGAATGCGTGCAGGCGGTGAGCCTTGGCCCGCACCTCGGCCGTCACCTCGGCCGAATTGCCGGTCAGCAGCCCGGCATAGCCATTGAGATAAGCGATGATCCGGGCGTCCGGCGCGACCGCGGTATAGCGCTCGATCAGCCCGCCGACGGCGGACGAAAGGCACGGCGCAAGGCCGCCGGCGGTCAGCATGGCAACGGTCGTCACTGGCACGCGCCTGCCGATAAGGGCGCTATTTCTCCTCGTCCACCCGGTGCTGGAGTAATTCGGAGCGCACACGCACCGCGCGCGATCCGAGCCGCGTTTCGACGAGGAAAATGGCAAAGCCGAGGCCGATCGCGACCATCGATCCGATGAACAGCCAGGCGATGGTCGCGGCGACGTGCACCCTGGTCAGGCTCGCGCCGAACAGCAGCACGACCACCGCGCAGATCATCACCGCCGACAGCACCGATAGCGAGATCGCCCAGCTCACCAGGCTCATCCGCCGGTCGAGCACGCGCAGCTCGCCGAGCCAGCGGTCGTGCTCGGCGCCGCGGCTCTCGAGCAGCCGCGGCTCGATGTCGCGCGACCGGTCGACGATCCGCGAGAGCCGCGACGCGCAGACGTTGAGGAAAGCGCCGATCCCGCTCAGCAGGAAGACCGGCGCGACCGCCAGGCGGACGATCTCCGCCACCGTCG
>DATDDW010000271.1:0-2759 GCA_036523615.1 Sphingomicrobium sp. | reverse complement strand
ACTGACAGGATCGTCGTCGAATCTCCGAGCACATTGGCCATGGTGAGGTCGTTGTGCGCCGCCACGAGCGGGACCCTGCGGCCGATCAGCTCGGCCGTTTGCCGCGACAGCCAGTCGAGATAAGCGCCGTTTGCGACTTCGGCCGCTGCCTTCAGGATCAACTGCTCGGCCAAGGCGGGAGTGAGCTCGACCTGCCGGACCGTCTCGCGGTTCCAGTGGCTGAGCCAGTCCGTCAGCCGCTCGACGATCGCTCCGAGCTCGCGATGATGGCCTTCGCGGATCAACGCGGCGATCGGTCGCCCTGGAACATCGCTTTCGATCAGCGAGAAAAATCGTGGCGTGCGCTGACGATCGATGAGACGGGGCACATGAAGGCCGCCGTTGGCCAGACCGGGTCCGAGCTGTTCGAGCAGATCCGCCTCCTGCGCGATTCCGGCTGCGGCCTTTTTCTCCGCGCACTTGGCGACGAGCGTTTCGTTGCGGCCGAGCCCGAAAACGAGAAACGGCGCCTGTTCGCCGCGCCAGTTCGTGATCACCGCGACATCGGCGTCGCTCGAGTCCTGCAGCCGGTCGACGAGCCAGCCGAATGGCTTCGTACCCAGGCGCGACGCGCTGAAGCCGACACCGGGAAGCAGCCGAAGGAGCAGAGCGCTCGCGCCGGGCAAGTAGCGAACCAGCCGCCAGCGCCGGGAAACGTGGCCGCGGTCGATCGCGAAGCCGACGCCGCGCGGCGTCAGCGCGAACTCCACGCTGGCAGGGCCGCGGGTGCGGAAAACGACAGCGGGGCCGATGTCGAGGCCCGCTGCGCGAAGCGCGTGGGCAATCCTGCCGTGCCATTCTCCCGGCGCGTCAACCCACATTACCCCGCCCGGCGCCAGCGCCGCCAAGCTCCGCTCGATCATGGCCGCGCGCTGGCCAGCGTCTCGGCATTGCGCCTGTGTGAGGGCCAGTACGACGACGTCCGCTTTGCGTGTTTTGGGCGAGGCCCCGGCTGCGTCGCTTCTGACGATCTTTTGCGGATCGCCACTCGGGTGAAGCGAGGTGAGGAATGCGCGGGAAGGGCGCCCGGCGGCGCGGTCAGCCGCCCTCGCGGCCATAATCGTCCTCGATGCGGATGATGTCGTCCTCGCCCAGATACGATCCGCACTGGACTTCGATCAGTTGGAGCGGCTGTTCGCCCGGGTTGGCGAGGCGGTGCAGCGTGCCGGCAGGGATGTAGGCGGACTCGTTCTCCTGCAGTAGCCGGACCTCGTTTCCGATGGTCACTTCGGCGGTTCCAGCGACCACCACCCAATGTTCCGAGCGATGTTGATGCTTTTGCAGCGACAAGCGTCCGCCGGGCTTCACCGTGATTCGTTTGGTCTGGAAGCGCTCGCCGTGATCGATGGACTGGTACGATCCCCACGGCCGGAACACTTCGGCGGCCTGGGTCGCGGCTTCCTCGCCTTGCTCACGCAGCATGTCGACGGCCGCTTTCACGTCCTGCGAGCGGGCAAGGTCGGTGACGAGAATGGCGTTGCGCGTCGCCACCACCGCGAGCTGTTTGAGACCGATTCCGACGATCAGCTGTTCGTCTTCCGAGCGAAGCAGACAGTGTTTGCTGTCGAGCGCGACCACGGGCCCGCGCACGACGTTGCCGTGCTGATCCTTGTCGGCGATTTCCCACAGCGCCGACCAGCATCCGACGTCGGACCAGCCGATGTCGACCGGGAGGACCAAGGCGTTGGATGTCTTTTCCATCACCGCCACGTCGATTGAGATGCCGGGCAGGGACGCGAACGCTTGGCTGTCGGGCCGCACGAACGGCCCGTCGCTCGTGAAGCTCGCATGGGTCGCCGCATTCGCGACTTCGGGCGCATGGCGCGCCAGCTCGTCGAGAATGGTGCTGGCGCGGAACAGGAACATGCCGCTATTCCACAAATAGCCTTGCGCGACGTAAGTGCGGGCATCGTCGAGCGACGGCTTCTCGACGAAACGGGCGACGCGATGGACCTTGGTCGCGCCATCGGTCTCGGGCCCGACTTCGATATAGCCGTAGCCGGTGTTCGGACTGTTGGGCACCACGCCGAAGGTGACGAGGCCGCCGGCGGATGCCGCTGCGATCGTCTGTTCAACCGCGCTGCGGAACGCCTGGTCATCGCGGATCACATGGTCGGACGGAAGCACGAGCAGCAGATCGTCGCCGACATTGTCTTGCGCCCAGCGAGCGGCCAGCCCGATCGCCGGGGCCGTGTTGCGCGGTTGAGCTTCGAGGATGATTGCCGCAGGCGCGACGTCGCTGCGTCCGAGCTGGTCCTGGATGAAGAAGCTATGCTCTTCGTCGCCGACGATGATCGGCGCTGCGAACCCCGAACCAGTCGCGCGCAAGGCGGTCACCTGCAGCATCGATCGGTCGGCAGCGATCGGCTGCAGCTGCTTGGGGTAGGCCAGACGCGAGACGGGCCAAAGCCTCGTTCCCGCCCCGCCGGACAGGATCACTGGGCGGACTAGAGGGGCGGCGGCCGGTTCATCCATGGTCGGGCGCTCACGCTACCACAAAGTGGCGCCGGAGCAGCATCCGCATTTAGCGCCGGCCTTCGACGAGGAAGCCGCGCAAGCGGTCGGTCAGCTCACGCGGCGCCTTGGGCGGGATCGGCGCAAACGATGAAACGTCACCCATGCGCTCAAGGCAGCGCGACAATTCCGCTTCGTCCCACGCGACGGTGACTCCCGGCTGCTGCGCGAAGCGCTGCGCCGTGGCGAATTGATGATCGTTGCGG
>DATDDW010000270.1:0-1896 GCA_036523615.1 Sphingomicrobium sp. | reverse complement strand
CGACTTCCCCAACCAGGTGAACAACGTCCTGGGCTTTCCCTTCATCTTCCGCGGCGCTCTCGACGTGCGCGCAACGGCGATCAACGATGCGATGAAGATCGCCGCGGCCGAGGCGCTCGCCGAGCTGGCGCGCGAGCCGGTACCCGAGGAAGTCGCCGCGGCCTACGGCGGGCGCAGCCAAAGTTTCGGGCGCGACTACATCATCCCGGCGCCGTTCGATCCGCGGCTGATGGAAGTGGTCGCTTCAGCCGTCGCCGAAGCGGCGGTGCAGAGCGGCGTCGCGCAAAAGCCGATCGCCAACATGGAAGCGTATCGGCAGGAGCTTCGCGCCAGGCTCAACCCCACCGTGGCGGTGATGAGCCTCGCCTACGAGAACGCGCGGACCAATCCCAAGCGCGTCCTGTTCGCCGAAGGCGAGGAGCCGAACGTGCTGCGCGCGGCGATCGCCTTCAAAGAGGCGGGATACGGCACGCCGGTGCTGGTCGGGCGCGAGGAGGTCTACAACCAGTTGAAGGAGTTCGGCGTTGACAATCCTCAGGAATATGAGGTGCTCAACAGTCGCAACTCGCCGCTGGTCGGCCGCGCGGTCGATTACATCTACGACAAGCACCAGCGGCACGGCATGCTCCGCCGCGAGATCGAGCGGATGGTCAATCAGGACCGTAATTATTTCGCTGCGGCGATGCTCGCGCTCGGTGAAGCCGACGCGATGATCACCGGCACCACGCGCCCCTTCAGCCAGTCGCTTCGCCAGGTGCGCATGGTCATCGAAGAGGAGCCGGGCGCGACGCCGTTTGGAATCAACGTGATCGTCGCGCGCAACAGCACCGTGCTCATCGCCGACACTGCGGTCACCGAGCGCCCAACGGCGGAGCAATATGCGGCGATCGCGATGCGCTCGTCGTCTTTCGCGCGGCGCATGGGGCTGGAGCCGCGCGTCGCCTTCACCAGCTACACCACCTTCGGCAACCCGCCCGGGATGCACATCGAAGGCCTGCGCGAGGCGGTGAAGCTGCTCGACGGCTTCAAGGCGGATTTCGAATATGAGGGCGAGATGGCGCCGGACGTCGCGCTCAACTACGACATGCAGCAGCGCTTCTACCCGTTCAGCCGGCTTTCGGGTCCGGCGACGATCCTGGTGATGCCGGGCCTCCAGTCGGCGAGCCTCTCGGCCAAGCTGCTGCGCGAGCTCGGCGGGGAGAGCGTGCTCGGACCTTATCTCCTCGGCCTCGAATTCCCGGTGCAGATCGCGCCGATGACGGCGAGCGCCTCGGACCTAGTGATGCTTGCGGTGCTTGCCGCCGGCGACGCCCACGCCCGTCAGCAGCGTCAGTCGGCGAAGGTCTAGATCCGCTCGACCGAGCTCACCGGTTCGGCATCGCGCAGGCCGGCGATGATCGCGTGCAAGTGCGCGAGGTCATGCACTTCGATATCGAGGTTGAAGGTGTGGAAATTGCCGTCGCGGTGAACCAGCGCGAGGTTGACGATATTGGCGTGCTTTGCCCCAAGTATTCCCGACATCGTGCCGAGCGCGCCCGGAATGTCGCGCAGGATCACCGCGAGGCGCGCGGCGCCGCCGTCCGAGCCTTCGCCCCAGGCGAGATCGAGCCAGTCGGCGTCGACTCCGCTGGCCAGCGTGTCGCAGCCGATCACATGCACTTCGATCTCTTCGTCCTCGCGCCTCAACCCGACGATGCGGTCGCCGGGGATCGGGTGGCAGCATTGGGCGAGATGGTAAGCGACGCCCGGCGTCAGCCCCTTGATCGAGATCGCCTTGCGCTGGCCGAGCGGCTTGGGCGCGACGTCGCCGCCGGCTGAGCCGGGCATCAGCGCTTCCATCAGCGCCTCGTCGCTGACCCGCTTGCGCGCGATCGCGATCATCAATTCGTCCTGGTT
>DATDDW010000269.1:0-9277 GCA_036523615.1 Sphingomicrobium sp. | reverse complement strand
AGGCTCCGGCTTGTAGGCGATCCGGCGAGGATTCGCCAGTTTTTCAGTGGATTCGCGCCATTCCGGACGATGGTCGGAGCAAATTCGCTCCCGATCGGGTGAATGTTAGCGCTAGCGGGAGCGTAGCTTCAGCGGCCGGCGTGGGGAGCAATGGTGGAGAGGGCTGGATTCGAACCAGCGTACGCTTGCGCGGGCAGATTTACAGTCTGCTGCCTTTAACCACTCGGCCACCTCTCCACGAGGACAATGCTGAAGGCAGGCGCGCCATGTGGCGGCGGGCCAATGCTGTGTCAACGCGGGTGAACGCTAAGGGTTGTCGGCCTTCAGCCCTCCAGCCGCGCCAGTGCGCCGGACTGGCCAGGCTGGAGCGGGTGAAGGGAATCGAACCCTCGTCGTAAGCTTGGAAGGCTTCTGCTCTACCATTGAGCTACACCCGCCCGAGAGCCGAGCGACGAGCCGTCAAATGGCCTCGACCGCTCAACGCGTCAACCGACCCAGGTCGCTTGACTGGACCCAAAGCCTTCGCATACCAAGGCCTTGGATGACGCACCTGAACGCCATCGCTGCAGCTTCGACCGCTCACCTCTGGTGGCGCGGCGGCCTTGCTGCGGCGCGATGGCGCGACTGATCGACTAGCAAAACTCGATCATCGACTGCCCGCCCGCCAACCGGCGGGCTTTTTTGTTTCAGGTGAGTTCCAATGACCCGGATTCTGACTCTTCCGATTGATCAGGCCCACTGTCACGACCATCACGCGCCGGTTCTTCCGCCGGACGTGCCGGTGGCCAATCCGCTGCCCAGGCTGCTCGCCGGCGAAGACTTGCCGATCGACGATGCGCAGCACCTCTTCGAACGCCTCGTGCTCGGCCGCCTAGAGCCGGCCGAAATCGCCGGAATGCTGATCGCGCTCAGGATGAAGGGCGAGACGGCCGACGAGATGATTGGCGCGGCGCACGCTCTCTCGAGCGCCGCCGAGCCGTTCGAGCGGCCCGACTACCTCTACGCCGATTGCTGCGGCACCGGCGGCGACGGATCGGGCTTAATCAACGTGTCCACCGCTACTGCTTTCGTCGCTGCGGCGGCCGGCCTGCCAATTGCCAAGCATGGCAACCGCAGCGTCAGCTCGCGCTGCGGCTCGGCCGATGTGCTCGAAGCGCTCGGCGCGAAGATCGACGTCCCGGCCGAGACTGCTCGGGCGCTGCTCGACCAGACCGACTTCTGTTTCCTCTTCGCCCCCGCGTACCACCCGGGGATGAAGCATGCGGCGCTGGTCCGCCGCCAGCTGTCGGTCCGCACGATCATGAACCTGCTCGGGCCCTGCATCAATCCGGCGCGGCCGCCGGTGCAGCTACTCGGAGTGGCCGATCCCAAGATGCTGCGGCGGATCGCCCAGACGCTCGATGCGATGGGCCTTGAGGAAGCGCTGGTCGTCCACGGCTCCGGCCTCGATGAGGTCGCGCTGCACGGCGAAACCCAGGCGATCCGCCTGTCCAGCGGAGAAATCACCGAGCTGACGATCAGCCCGGAGGACGCGGGCCTCGAGCGTGCTCCGCTAAGCGTCGTCACCGGCGGCGATCCGCAGGAGAATGCCGAGCGATTGCGCGCGCTGCTGTCCGGACGCGGCGGCCAGGCCGAGAACGACATCGTGATCCTCAACACTGCGGCGCTGCTCCACACCGCGGGAATGGCGACGAGCCTGAAGGAGGCTGCCGACGAGGCGCGCGAGGTCCTGCTCTCAGGGGCACCGGCAAAGGTCCTCGACCGCTACATCGAGGCTAGCCGTGGCTGAACCAACGGGTGTTCTCGGGCAGATCGCCGCGACCAAGCGCACCGAGCTGGCGCAGCGCTTCGACACTGTTTCGCTCGACGCGCTGCGCGCCCGCGCACGGCCGACTCGCAAGAGCCTCAGGGCCGCGCTGGCCGCCGAGGGCGCGCGCTTCATCCTCGAGATCAAGAAAGCCTCGCCATCCGCGGGCGTGCTGCGAACGGATGCCGATCCCGCGGCGCTGGCGCGCGGCTATGCCGGCGTCGCCGATGCGTTGAGCGTGCTCTGCGACGCTCCCTATTTCGGCGGGTCGCTCGACGATCTCCGCGCCGCGCGGCGCGAGTTCGACGGGCCGATCCTGGCCAAGGACTTCTTCATCGACGCGCGCCAGGTGGTCGAGGCGCGGATCGCCGGCGCCGATGCGGTCCTGGTGATGCTCTCGCTGCTCGATGATGCGGCGGCGCGTGAGATGATCGCCGAGGCGCGGCGTCTGGGCATGGACGCGCTGGTCGAGGTCCACGACGAAAGCGAGATGCGCCACGCGCTCGCCCTCGGCACCCCGCTGATCGGGATCAACAATCGCGACTTGCGGGACCTTTCGATCGATTTGTCGACGACCGAGGCGCTGGCCCGGCTCGCGCCCGACCGGACGCTCGTCTCCGAATCGGGGATCGCTAGCCGCGCGGATGTCGAACGGTTCCGCCCCCACGTCGACGCCTTCCTCGTCGGGTCCTCGCTCATGCGCGCTAAGGACCCCGCGCAGGCAGCGCGGAAGCTGATCTTCGGCCGCACCAAATTGTGCGGGCTCAATTGCGGCGCCGACGTGCGCGCCGCCCGGCCGGCGGCATTCGCCGGCTTCGTCTTCGTGCCTGGCAGCCCCCGCCATGTCACGGCCGACGAAGCCGCGCCGCTGGCCGGCCTCGCCCGCCGCTCAGGCATAAGGCCGGTCGGCGTGTTCAGCCATGCGCCGCCGCGCGTTGTCGCCGACATCGCGACTTTGCTCAACCTGCACGCGGTCCAGCTCCATGGTCACGAGGATGTCGAATATGTTGGGGGGCTTCGCCGCGAGCTTCCGACGGCCTGCGAGATCTGGACGGCGCTCAGCGTCGGGCGCGAGCCGCTCGTCACGCGCGGCGGCGACCGGCTGGTGTTCGACAATGGCGACGGCGGCAGCGGGCGCACCTTCGATTGGTCGCTGATCGACCGCCACGCGGAGCTTGCGCGGGCCATCATCGCCGGCGGAATCGGCCCGCACAACGCGGGTTCCGCGCAACGGCTCGGCGCTTATGCGATCGACATCGGCTCGGCGCTCGACCTGGAGCCCGGCCGCAAGTCGCCGCAGAAGGTCGCCGCCTTGTTCGACGCGCTTCGGCCGCGTGCCGGCGAAAGGCTACGCCAGTGCGCCTGAGCGGTCGCTTCGGCAGGTTCGGCGGCTGCTACGTGCCCGAGATCCTGGTGCCCGCGCTCGAGCAGCTCGAGGCGGCGTTCCTCGATGCGCAGGAGGACCCCGCGTTCGCCACGGGGCTCAACGATCTGCTGACGAATTACGCCGGCCGGCCGACGCCTCTGACCCGGTGCCGCAACCTGCCGGGCAACATTTTCCTCAAGCGCGAGGACCTGCTCCACGGCGGCGCGCACAAGACCAACCAGGTGCTCGGCCAAGGCCTGCTCGCCAAGCGAATGGGCAAGACTCGGCTGATCGCCGAGACGGGTGCGGGTCAGCACGGCGTCGCCACCGCCATCGTCGGCGCGCTGCTCGGCTTCGAGACAGTCATCTATATGGGTGTCGACGACGTCGAGCGGCAGAAGCTCAACGTTTTCCGCATGCAGCTGATGGGCGCGCGCGTCGTCCCGGTGACCAGCGGCGGGCGCACGCTCAAGGATGCGATCAACGAGGCGCTGCGCGACTGGTCGGCGAGCTTCGAGACGACTCACTATTTGCTCGGCACCGCGGCGGGACCGCACCCGTTCCCCACGATGGTGCGCGAGTTTCAGCGGGTGATCGGCCGCGAGGCGCGCGCGCAGATGCTCGAGCTACTCGGGCGCCTGCCCGACGCGGTCATCGCCTGCGTCGGCGGCGGCTCGAACGCGATCGGCCTGTTCGCCGATTTCATGGACGACGACGTGCGGCTCATCGGCGTCGAAGCCGCGGGCAAGGGGCTCGACGGGGAGGAGCATGGCGCGACCCTGCTCTGCGGCCGCCGCGGCATCCTCCATGGCGCCGAGACCTACGTGCTGCAGGACCAGGAAGGCCAGATCGCCGACACCTGGTCGGTTTCCGCGGGCCTCGATTACCCCGCGGTCGGGCCCGAGCACGCCCACCTCAAGGACAGCGGCCGCGCCGAATATGTCGGCGCCAGCGACCAGGAGGCCCTCGCAGCGTTCAAGGCTCTGGCGGAGAGCGAGGGCATCCTTTGCGCGTTTGAATCGGCGCATGCGCTGGCTCACGCGGTGAAGCTGGCCGAAGAGCATCCGAACGACATCATTCTCGTCGGCCTCTCCGGGCGTGGCGACAAGGATGTCGCCCAGGCGCAATTCCTGCTCGCCGAGGGAGCGAGGGCGGTCGCATGAGCCGCTATGCCGCCATGTTCGACCGGCTCGAGCGCCGCAACGAAGGGGCGTTCGGCGCTTTCCTGATGCTCGGCGACCCCGATCCCGCGACCAGCGCGGCTTTGCTCGACGAGGTCGTCGCGGCGGGCGCGGACATGGTCGAGGTCGGCATTCCTTTCTCCGATCCGGTCGCCGACGGGCCGGTGATCCAGGCCGCGGCGAAGCGGGCGCTCGATTCCGGCGTGCGGGTCGGCGACTGTGTCGATCTGATCGCCGCCTTTCGCGCGCGGCACCCGCAGGTGCCGCTGGGCATCCTCACTTACGCGAATATTGTCGTGGCGCGCGCCGGCTTCATGCGCGACGCCGCCGAAGCTGGCGCTGACAGCCTGCTCATCGCCGATGTGCCCGCGCTCGAGGCCGAGCCTTTCGCCCGCGAGATGGAGCAGTCGGGCATCGAGCCGGTGCTGATCGCCGCGGCGAACACCCCCGATCCCACGCTCGCGCGCATCGCCCGGCTGTCGAAGGCCTACACCTATTGCGTGAGCCGCTCGGGGATCACGGGGACCCACGCCGGCGGCGAGTTCGACGCCCGTCTCATATCGAGACTGCGGCAAGCGGGCGCTTCCCCGCCGGTGTTCGGCTTCGGTATCTCGGCTCCTGAGCATGTTCGTGCGGCGCTCGATGCCGGCGCCGCGGGCGTGATTTGCGGTTCGGCGATCGTCGATTCCGCCGCGCGTGACAAAGACGTTACGCTACTGGTACGATCATTGAAGTCGGCAACGCGGGAACGACTCGCCGCCGCAATGAATTGAATCGGGGTTGTAGAAAAGGAGACGGCACATGGCCGCCGCGCGTCCGATCTGGCGAGGGCAAATCAGGCTCGCTTTGGTCTCGATTCCGGTCGAGCTGTTCCCGGCGACCCGCAGCGGCGCCCAGATCCAGTTCCACCAGGTGCACGAGCCGACCGGCAAGCGCATCAAATATGAGAAGGTGGTGCCGGGCATCGGCCCCGTCGACCGCGACGAGATCGTCAAGGGATATGAGGTGTCGAAGGGCCACTACATCCTCCTCGACCCCGAGGAGATCGAGAGCGTCAAGCTCGAGAGCCGCAAGACTCTCGACCTCGTCCAGTTCGTCGACGAGGACGAGATCGACGCCACCTATTTCGACAAGCCCTATTATGTCGTTCCAGCCGACGACCTCGCCGAGGAGGCCTATGTCGTCCTGCGCGATGCGCTGAAGTCTGCCAAGAAGGTGGGCGTCGGCCAGCTCGCGATGCGCGGCCAGGAATATGTCGTCGCGTTGAAGCCGTGCGGGCGCGGGCTGCTGCTCGAAACGCTGCGCTATGCCGACGAAGTGCATAAATCGTCTGGCTTCTTCCGCGACATCGGCGACCACAAGCCGGATCCCGATTTGCTCGACATGGCTTCGATGCTGATCGAGCGCAAAGCCGGCGAGTTCGATCCCAAGGAGTTCCACAACCGCTATGTCGATGCGCTTCACCGCCTGATCGAGGAGAAGCAGAAGAAGAAGGGCGAGAAGATCATCGAGGATCCGGACGCCGATGCGCCGCCGCCCAGAGGCTCGAATGTGATCGACCTGATGGCTGCGCTGAAGAAGAGCCTCGGCGATCAAAAGGGGGCCAAGGGGGGTGCCGGCAAGGGCAAGAAGGCTTCGGCCAAGAAAGCTCCAGCCAAGCGCGCCGCAGCCAGGAAGGAAGCGAAGGCGTCGGCGCGCAAACGGGCATAGCATATGGCCCGTCGAGCTGACCTCGACATCGCCACCTACAACCGCAAACGCGACTTTTCGAAAACCAAGGAGCCGCGCGGCCGCAAGCTCAAGGGCAAGGGCGACAGCTTCGTCGTGCAGAAGCACGAGGCGTCGCGGCTCCACTGGGATTTCCGCCTGGAGCTCGACGGCGTGTTGAAGAGCTGGGCCGTGCCCAAGGGCCCGAGCCTCGATCCCGGTGAGAAGCGCCTCGCCATGCGCACCGAGGACCATCCGCTCGACTATGGCGACTTCGAAGGCACCATTCCCGCCGGGGAATATGGCGGAGGCACGGTGATGCTGTGGGACCAGGGCCGCTGGATCCCGGATCCGCGCAAGGACGCGAGCAAGACGATCGAGGAGGGGCATCTTCATTTTACGCTCGAAGGCGAGCGGATGAAGGGCGAATGGGTGCTGTTCCGGCTCGCTCCGCGCCCGGGCGAGCGCGGCCAGCCCTGGATGCTCAAGAAGGTCACCGACGAATATGCCGATGCCGATCATGGCGAGGCGCTGGTCGACAATTGCGTGACCAGCGTCACCACCGGCCGGACGATGGCGGAGATCGCCGCCGGCGAGGACGTGTGGCGTTCCAACCGCGGCGGCCAGAAGGGCGGCCGCGCGAAGAAGAAGGCCGGGAAAGCGCCTCCGCCCTTTCAGGAGCCGCAGCTCGCGACGCTAGTCGACGACGTTCCGCCGGGCAGCTCGTGGATCCACGAGTACAAGTACGACGGCTACCGCCTGCTGCTTGCCGTCGGCGACGGCGTCGCCACCGCCTGGACACGCAACGGCAAGGACTGGAGCGACAAGTTCCGCGCGCTGGTCAAGGCCGCGGCCAAGCTCCCGGCCGGTACGCTGATCGACGGTGAGGCGGTCGCGCTCGACGACAAGGGGAAGCCGAGCTTCCAGCTGCTCCAGTCGACGCTCAAGGACGAAAAAGGCGCGAACCTCGTCTTCTACGCCTTCGACCTGCTGGTCGAGGGCGGCAAGGACATCAAGCGGCTGCCCAACATCGAGCGCAAGGAGCGCTTGGCGGCGATGCTCCAGACCGTCCCGCCGCCGATCCTTTACGGCGACCATGTGATCGGCCACGGCGAGGAGCTGTTCCGCGAGGTGTGCAAGCAAGGCGGCGAGGGCATCGTCTCCAAGCGCGCCGGCGCTCCCTACAAGGGCACGCGCACGCGCGACTGGCTCAAGATCAAGTGCATCCAGCGCCAGGAGTTCGTGATCGTCGGCTGGTCGGAAAGCGACAAGCGCCGCGGCTTCCGCTCACTGCTGCTGGCGGCAAAGGACAAGCGCAAGCTCACCTACGTCGGCAAGGTCGGCACGGGCTTCAACGCCGAGCGGATCGAAGAGCTGATGGAGCTGATGGAGCCGCTGGCGGTCGCCAAGGCGCCGGTCGAGGTGCCGCGGCCCGACCGCAAGGGCGCCCACTGGATCGAACCCAAGCTCGTCGCCGAGATCGCTTTTGCCGAATTCACCGACGACGGGATCCTTCGCCACCCGAGCTTCATTGCGCTGCGTGAGGACAAGCCGGCGAAGGACGTGGTGAGGGAAGTGCCCAAGCATACGGAGAGTGTCACCAAGCAGCCCAAGCGCAAGGCGGTGGCGAAAAGGAAGCGCGCGCACTCGAGCGCCGAGGATTTCGGCATCACCATTTCCAGCCCCGAGCGCGTGATCTTCCCCGAGCTCGAGCTCACCAAGAAGGACCTCGCAGATTATTATGCGACCATCGAGCCTCTGATCATGGTCGATGCCGCGAGGCGGCCGATGACGCTAATCCGCTGCCCCGGCGGGCGCACCGGTGAGTGCTTCTTCCAGAAGCACGACAAAGGCACGTTCGGACCTGACGTCAAACAGGTGCCGATCCGCGAAAAGGACGGCCACACCGAGGATTATCTCTACTTCGACGACATCCGCGGCCTGCTCGCCGCGGCGCAGATGGGCACGATCGAGTTCCACGGCTGGGGGAGCAAGATCGACAAAGTCGAATATCCCGACCGGCTGGTGTTCGACCTCGACCCCGACGTCGGGCTCGACTTCGCGCGCGTCAAGGAAGCCGCCGTCCGCCTACGCGCGCTGCTCGCTGACCTTGGCTTGAAGACTTTCCCGCTGCTCTCGGGCGGCAAGGGCCTGCATGTCGTCGCGCCGCTCGACGCGTCGAAGGACTGGCCGACGGTCTCGGATTTCGCCGAGCGCTTCTCGCGAGCCATCGCGGAGGCCGAGCCGCAAATGTTCACCGCCAACATCCGCAAGGTGCAGCGCAAGGGCCGGATCTTCCTCGATTGGCTGCGCAACCAGCGCGGATCGACGGCGGTGATGCCCTATTCGGCGCGCGCCCGCGAAGGCGCCCCCGTCGCCGCGCCGATCGCCTGGGAAGAGCTCGACCGCTACAACAGCGGCCACCATTTCAGCATCCGCGACGTCGATGAGCTCTTGGACCGCGCCAGCTCAAAGGCGCTTGCGGGCTGGGGCAAGGCGAAGCAAGCATTGCCGGATGCGTAAGAGTAGCGCCGCCGCTTTAGCCCCGCTCCTGTTTCTCCTTACTGCCGCGTCACCGCCCGACCTCGCCCGGTGGAGGGCCGAAGCCGGCCGGGTCACGATCGTCCGCGATGACTGGGGCATCGCCCACGTCCACGGCCACACCGACGCCGATGCGGTGTTCGGGATGATCTATGCACAGGCTGAGGACGACTTCCCGCGCATCGAAGCCAATTATTTGACCAATCTCGGCCGCACGGCCGAGGCCGAGGGCGAGAAAGCGATCTGGCAGGACCTGCGCGCGCGGCTCTACGTCAGCGACAGCGAATTGAAGGCCGATTACGCGCGCAGCCCGCCGGCGATACGGCGGCTGATGGATGGCTGGGCCGACGGGCTCAATTACTTCCTCGCCACCCACGCGGCGGTCCACCCGCGCGTGCTTACCCGGTTCGAGCCGTGGATGGCGATGAGCTTCACCGAGGGAAGCATCGGCGGCGACATCGAGCGGATCGACCTCGACCAGCTCGCGGCGTTCTATTCCTCCAAACATCACCCCGGACTTGATCCGGGGTCCACCTTTTCTTCGAATGACAGCAAAGGCACGTGGATTCCGGCTCAAGGCCGGAATGACGAGTCCGGTGAACCCCAGGGCTCGAACGGCATCGCCATCGCGCCCAGGCTGACCAGCGACGGCGGCAGCCTGCTGCTGATCAACCC
>DATDDW010000268.1:0-2005 GCA_036523615.1 Sphingomicrobium sp. | reverse complement strand
AGGGCCAGCGCGGCGCAGGCGATGGTCAGAAATCGCATGGCCGCGCGATAGATTTGCGGCTGCGTCGCGGCAAGCTGGCGAAAGCCGGGCGGAGCCGCTAGGCGAAGGGCCATGAGGCCATCGCGCATCATCGCTTTTGCCGCCGCCGTCGCGCTCGCCGGCTGCGGCCGCGTCGCCGACCTCAGGCCGGCTCCCGGGCACTCGCTTCCGGTCAAGCCGCTGATGGCCCGCGCGACGCCGACTCCCAACGACCTCTTAAAGATCCCGCCCTACGCGAAGCCCGACCGGGTCGATGAGCTGGTCAAGCGCTCGCAGCCGCGCCAGCAGGACCCGTTCGAACTGCCGCCGCCGACCGGCGGCTCGGCGCCATCGCAGCCCGCAGGGTCGGTGCCGGTGTCGAACGGCAGCAGCTCGGTCACTCCAGGGGGCTGAGCCTGATGGCCAATCGCGTGCGCAAGGCGGTGTTCCCCGTCGCCGGGCTCGGTACCCGGCTGCTCCCGGCGACCAAAAGCATCCCCAAGGAGATGGTGACGATCGTCGACCGGCCGCTGATCCAGTACGCGGTCGACGAAGCGCGCGAAGCGGGGATCGAGCAGCTGATCTTCGTCACCGGACGCGGCAAGTCGGCGCTGGTCGACTATTTCGACAGCGCACCCGAGCTCGAGGCGGCATTGAAGGAGAAGGGCAAGAGCCTCGACGTGCTCCAGCCGTCGCGCGCGCACTTCGGCGAGATCGAGACGGTGCGCCAGCAGCAGCCGCTGGGGCTCGGCCATGCGGTGTGGTGCGCGCGCCGCCTCGTCGGCGACGAGCCTTTCGCCGTGCTTCTCCCCGACGATTTGATGGCGCCCGGCGCGCTCAAGCAGATGGTCGATGCGTGGGAGAGCGTCGGCGGCAACCTTGTGGCCACCGAAGAGGTGCCGGCCGAGAAGACCAACGCCTATGGCATCATCACGCCCGGCAAGACTGACGGCGACCTCACCGAGGTGCTCGGGCTGGTCGAGAAACCTGATCCGGCCGAAGCGCCGTCGCGGCTCGGCGTGATCGGACGCTACATTCTCCAGCCCGCGGTGATGCGCGTGCTCGACGCGGGCGAGCGCGGTGCGGGCGGCGAAATCCAGCTGACCGACGCGATGGCCAAGCTGATCGGCGAGCAGCCATTCCATGCGCTCAAGGTGAAGTCCGTCCGCTACGACTGCGGCGACAAGGTCGGCTTCGTGATCGCCAACCTGGCCATGGCGTTGCAGCGCGACGACGTCGCGCCAGCGGTCAACGCCTTTCTGGCGTCATTGCGAGCGTAGCGAAGCAATCCAGCTTTTTTCTGGATTGCCGCGGCTCCTGCGGAGCGTCGCAATGACGGAAGCCCCTACGGCTCCAGCTCGACGTCCCAGTAGAGATAATCGCGCCAGCTCTCGTGCAGATAATTGGGCGGAAAGGCGCGCCCATGCTCCTGCAGCTGCCACGTCGTCGGCCGGATCGGCTCGCGGTGCGGGTGCATGTGCGCTTCAGTCGGCGTGCGGCCGCCCTTCTTGAGGTTGCACGGCGCGCAGGCGGTCGTGACATTCTCCCACGTCGTGCGGCCGCCGTGGGCGCGCGGTACCACGTGGTCGAAGGTCAATTCCCGCGCCGAGCCGCAATAGACGCAGCGGAAACGGTCGCGCAGGAACAGGTTGAACCGGGTGAACGCGGGATATTCGTTGGGCCGCACGTAGTCGCGCAGCGCGATCACCGACGGCAGCTTAAGCGCGATGCTCGGGCTGTGCACTTCGCGCTCATAGTGAGCAACGACGTCGACGCGCTCGAGGAACATCGCCTTGACGGCGGTCTGCCACGGCCACAGCGACAACGGGTAATAAGACAGCGGCGTGTAATCGGCGTTCAAGACCAGCGCCGGGCAGCTCTCGGGATGTCGGATCAGCTCAGGATGGTACATGCGAGCGCCACAAGCCTTTCGTTCGGTGGGTCCGAACTCCAGCTCCCCGGCCTCGTCGCACGCAAGGAGGAGAGG
>DATDDW010000267.1:0-3330 GCA_036523615.1 Sphingomicrobium sp. | reverse complement strand
GATCGAGCATGAAGCGATGAACCCGAGCGATGAGCTTCGCGTGGTTTTCATTTTCGACGTCTGGCATTCCGACCTTACGGAGGTGGAACGAGAAGCGGTCGCGGCGCTGATCGGCGCCGGCGGCGCCGCTTCGGCCGGGCTCTAGGAGGGCGCTGGCGGTTCTCTGCCGACCTCGCCGGTAAGTTCGTCGACTTTCGGATGCCTTGGCGGGCGATCGGCCCAAAGTCGGACATTATTGACTTTGTGTAGCTTGGGTTCAGGTTGCTGTTGATATAATTGCCTAATCGCGCCGACGTGTTTGGCGCCGCCGTTTCAGGAGGATGATTCGAATGCGTCTTGTATTTCTCGCGTCTGCGGCTGCCTTGATCACCAGCGCGGTTGTAGCCACTCCGGCGTTCTCGCAGGTCGCGCCTGCCCAGCAGCAGACTGCCAAGCCGGACCCGAACGAGGTCGTGTGCGAGAAGCAGGAAGAGACCGGCACTCGCCTCGGCGCGAAGCGCGTGTGTAAGACCCGCTCGCAGTGGGCCGAACAGCGGCGCATCGATCGTCTCGAGATTGACCGTGTGCAGACCCAGCGCAACTGCGGCAGCGGCGAAGGGAACCAATGCTGAAGCTCGTTCGGCGGGCCTGGAGCGTTCGATGAAGGATAAGCTGTCACTCGCCACTGCCGCGGCTTTCGCGCTGGCGTCGGTGATTTCCGGCCCAGCATCGGCACAAGCCCAGCCGGCCAAGCCATCGGACATCGTGGTCCAGGGCGAGCTTCAAAAGACCAAGGCCCCGGATCCCGACGAGGTCGTCTGCGAGAAGCAGCAGGACCCGAGTAGCCGGCTGGTAAGCCACCGCGTGTGTAAGACTCGCGCGGAATGGGCCGAGCAGCGGCGTCTGCAGCAGCAGGAAATCTATCAGATCCAGATTCAACGCGGCTGCAACGGCGCGCAGGGCTGCTGACGAGCCGGGCTGACCGCACTACTGTCGCGTCGATTCAATGAATCGCGCGGCCATCGACCAGCATTTGAATGAAGCCCTCCGTGCGCGGCACGCCGGCCGCGTGGACGAGGCACGCCGTCACCTTGAGGCGGTGATCGAGCTTGAGCCGGATCACCCCGCCGCGCGCAATGCGTTGGGCCTTGGCGCGCTCGCGGAGCGTGATCCCGGCGCCGCAGCAATCCAGTTCGAAGCCGCGTGCCGCGCCGACCCGGGCGCTGCGGAGCTGTGGATGAACCTCGCGACGGCGCGCGCCGCGCTCGATCAAATCGAACCGGCGCGTGAGGCGCTCGAACGCGCACTCGACGCCGACCGCCGGTTCATGCCCGCGCTGATCAGCCTCGCGCAGCTGCACGAGCAGCTCGGCGAGGAGGCGCAGGCGACCGAGCGGTGGAGCGCCGTCCTCGGCCTTGCCGCCGCGATGCAGGACCGGCCGCCACAGCTGGATCAGGTGCTGGCGCATGCGCGCGCCTACGTGGAGCGCCAGCGTTCACGATTGGCGGAAGAGATCGACGTCGCGCTTTCTGGCGACCTCGCCGCGGCTTCGGCTCGCGACCGGCGGCGCGTTCGCGCAGCTGCCGACGTGATGCTCGGCCGCCGCTCGGTCTATGTGAACGACTGCCACGGACTTCATTATCCGTTCCTTCCAGCAGACGAATATTTCGACCGCGAGCATTTTCCTTGGCTGGAGACGCTCGAAGCGGCGACGGCCGAGATCAGGAGCGAGCTCGAGGCAATCCTCGCCGACGCCAGCCCTTCGCTGGCTCCCTATGTCGAGCAGCCGGCCGGCGTTCCCAAGAACAAGTGGACGCCCCTCGACCGCTCGCTCGATTGGGGCGCGCTGCACCTGTGGCGTGACGGCGAGCCTAACGACGCCGCCTGCGCCCGCGCGCCGAAAACCGCGGCGCTGGTTGAGACGCTGCCGCTGTGTCGCATCCCGGGTCGCGCACCCGCGGTGTTCTTCTCGATTCTCAAGGCCGGCAAGCGCATCCCGCCGCACACTGGAGTCACAAACGTCCGGTCGATCGTCCACCTCCCGCTGATCGTCCCCGACGGCTGCACCTTTCGCGTTGGCGGCGAGACGCGGCCGTGGGTCGAAGGCGAGGCCTTCGTATTCGACGACACGATCGAGCATGAGGCGGTGAACGCCAGCGACCGCGACCGCGCGGTGCTGATCCTCGACGTCTGGAACCCTTATCTCAGCGAGGCCGAACGCGCGATGATCTGCAAGCTCTATGAAGCGAGCGCGTCGCTCCACGCGCCGATGCGCGCCGACTAAGCGGCTTCGCGCTGCTCCGTCACCGGCGTCAGCACGAGTGCGCCATCGCCCTCGTCGACGCGGACAGTCGATCCGTCGGCGATCTCGCCCGCAAGGATTTTATCGGCGAGCGGATCCTGCAGATATTTCTGCACCGCCCGCTTAAGCGGCCTCGCGCCATAGACCGGGTCGTAGCCGACGCGGCCGAGCCAGGCGCGCGCAGCGTCCGTCAGCTCGAGCTTGATCTTGCGGTCCTCGAGCAGCTTTTGCAGGCGCGCGACCTGGATATCGACGATCGGGCCCATGTGGCCGGCGCTCAGGCGGTGGAACAGGATGATCTCGTCGAGCCGGTTCAAGAATTCGGGGCGGAAGTGCGAGCGCACGACCTCCATGACCTGCGGCTCGACCTTCTCGACTGCCTCGTCCTCGCCGAGCGAGGCGAGATATTGCGAGCCAAGGTTCGAGGTCAGGATGATGATCGTGTTGGTGAAATCAACCGTGCGGCCCTGGCCGTCGGTCAGCCGGCCGTCGTCGAGCACCTGCAGAAGGACATTGAACACGTCGCCGTGCGCCTTCTCGACCTCGTCGAACAGCACCACCTGGTAGGGCCGGCGCCGCACCGCTTCGGTCAGGACGCCGCCTTCCTCATAGCCGACGTAGCCCGGCGGAGCGCCGATCAGCCGCGCAACCGCGTGCTTCTCCATGAATTCGCTCATGTCGATGCGGACCATCGCCGAGGCGTCATCGAACAGGAATTCGGCGAGCGCCTTGGTGAGCTCGGTCTTGCCGACGCCGGTGGGCCCGAGGAACAGGAATGAGCCCAATGGCCGGTTCGGGTCTTGCAGGCCGGCGCGCGCGCGGCGAACCGCCGCCGACACGGCTTTGACCGCATCTTCCTGGCCGATCACTCGGGCGCCGATCACCGCCTCCATCTGCAACAGCTTCTCGCGCTCACCCTCCATCATTCGTTCGACCGGAATTCCGGTCCAGCGGCTGACCACCGCGGCGATGTCCTGGTCGGTGACTTCCTCGCGCAGCATCGCGCCCTTGGCCTCGGCCTGCGCGTCGGCGAGCTGCTTCTCGAGCTC
>DATDDW010000266.1:0-5423 GCA_036523615.1 Sphingomicrobium sp. | reverse complement strand
GTCGAAGCGCACAACAATCTCGCCCAGCTGCTCTTCAGCCAGAAGCAGGAGGTCGAGGCGCTGCGCATTCTCGGTGACGCTCTGAAGTTTGCGCCGAAGAACGTGCAGACGCTGATCCTCACGTCGAAGATCCAGCAGAAGCGCAACAATTTGCAGGCGGCCGAACAAGCGGCCCGTCTCGCGCTTCAGGAAGAACCGGAGAACCCCGAAGCGCTGACCCTGCTCGGCCAGGTGCTGCACGAGACCGACCGTTACGACGAGGCGATCAAGGTCCTCGAGCAGGCGCTGGAGAAGAGCCCCGAGAATCCGGAGGCGCTCAACTTCTATGGGGTCGCGCTAAAGTCCGTCGGAAGACTCGACGAAGCGCGGGAACACATCATCAAGGCACTCAAGCTCAATGACAATATGTATGGTGGCTATGCGAACCTCAATGACCTCGTCGACTTCTCAGAAGGCATTGGCGAGGAGCTGTTCAACCGCATGGACGCGATTTTCGAATCGGTTGAGAACCAGGAGGCGGAGCCTTTCCTAGCGCTCCATTTCGCTTATGCGAAGGCGCTCGACGACCGCGGCCAACACGAGAAGGCGCTCGAGCATTATATTATCGGCGGCCGGATGAAGCGGGCGCAGCTCGACTATAACGAAGAGGAAACGCACGGCTTCTTCGACAGCATCCGCGCGGCCTTCCCGCGCGAAGTCTTCGAGAACCGCAAATATGCGGGTCTCGATGACGACCGGCCGGTGTTCATCGTCGGCATGCCGCGGTCAGGCTCGACCCTGGTCGAACAGATCCTGTCGAGCCATCCGGACATCTACGGCGCCGGCGAGGTCAAGCATCTGAGCCGCGCGCTCGGCCAGCTTCGCGACCGCTTCCCGTCGCTGCCCAAATATCCGGACATGATGGCCAAGGTCACGCCGGCGCAGCTCGACATTGTCGCCAAGAGCTACCAGCAGGCCCTGAGCCAGGGCGCGGGCAATGCCAAGCGCATCACGGACAAGCTGCTGACCAACTATTTCTTCGTTGGCCTGATCAACCTGCTCTTCCCCAAGGCGAAGATCATCCACACGCAGCGCGATCCGGTTGACACCTGCCTGTCCGGTTTCACCAAGCTGTTCAAGGACGACATGCCCCACAGCTATGATTTGACCGAGCTTGGCCGCTACTACGGCAAGTATCGCGAGATCATGGAATATTGGGAGAAGGTGCTGCCCGAAGGTACGCTGACCACCGTCCAGTATGAGGACGTCGTCGCCGACACCGAGGGTGAAGCCAAGCGGCTGATCGAATTCCTCGGCCTGCCGTGGGATCCCAAGTGCGTCGACTTCCACAAGTCCGACCGCCCGGTGAAGACGGCGAGCGTCGCCCAGGTGCGCAAGCCGATCTACAAGACCTCGGTCAAGCGCTGGAAGAAGTACGGCTCGGGATTGCAGCCCCTGGTTGACGCGATCGAGGGCAAGCAGGGCAAGCAAGCCGAAGGCAAAGAGCCCAAGGAAGCCAAGAAGGCTAAGGCCAAGGCCAAAGAGAACGCCTGATCATTCGACAGCGTCGGCGCCTGCGCTAAAGGCCGGCGCTTAGAAACGCTGCAGCGGGGACTTAGCCAAGCGTGCGTTCACTCACGCATCTCGACCGGCTTGAAGCCGAGAGCATCCATATCCTGCGCGAGACGGTCGCCGAGGCCGAGCGTCCGGTGATGCTCTATTCGATCGGCAAGGATTCGGCGGTGATGCTGCACCTTGCGAAGAAGGCCTTCTTTCCCAGCCCGCTGCCGTTCCCGCTGCTTCACGTCGACACGACGTGGAAGTTCAGGGACATGTATGCGCTGCGCGACAAGGTCGCGGCTGATCCGGGCATCAAGCTGATCGTCTACCGCAATCCCGAAGCCGAGAGCCGCGGCATCAACCCGTTCGACCACGGCCCGCTGCACACCGACATGTGGAAGACCGAAGGCCTGAAGCAGGCGCTTGACAAGTACGGCTTCGACGCGGCGTTCGGCGGCGCCCGCCGCGATGAGGAGAAGAGCCGCGCCAAGGAGCGCGTGTTCAGCTTCCGCGACCGCAACCATCGCTGGGACCCGAAGCGCCAGCGGCCCGAGCTCTGGTCGCTGTACAACGTCAAGAAGAACAAGGGCGAGAGCATGCGCGTCTTCCCCTTGTCCAACTGGACCGAGCTCGACGTCTGGCAATATATCCTCAAGGAGAAGATCGAGATCGTGTCGCTCTATTTCGCGGCCGAGCGGCCGACGGTCGAGCGCGACGGCCTGATCCTGATGGTCGACGACGACCGCTTCCCGTTGAACGGCGATACGACGGTGATGCGCAAGGTCCGCTTCCGCACGCTCGGCTGCTACCCGCTCTCGGGCGCGGTCGAGAGCGATGCCGCGACGGTCGAGGAGATCGTCGCCGAAATGCTGCTGACCAGGACCAGCGAGCGGCAGGGCCGCGCGATCGACCGCGACGCCGGCAGCGCGTCGATGGAGAAGAAGAAGCAAGAGGGCTATTTCTGATGAGCCGCCCGCTCGAGACCGAGCAGGACCTGATCCGCCACGACGTCCGCGCGTGGCTGGCGCAGCAGGAGGCCAAGGAGCTGTTGCGCTTCATCACCTGCGGCAGCGTCGACGACGGCAAGTCGACGCTGATCGGGCGGCTGCTCTACGAGAGCAAGCAGATCTTCGACGACCAGATGGTGGCGCTGGAAAGCGACAGCAAACGCCACGGCACACAGGGCGAGCGGATCGATTTCGCGCTTCTCGTCGACGGGCTCTCCGCCGAGCGTGAGCAGGGCATCACTATCGACGTCGCCTACCGCTTCTTTTCGAGCGCGAAACGCAAGTTCATCGTCGCCGATACGCCGGGTCACGAGCAGTACACGCGCAACATGGTCACGGGCGCCTCGACCGCAGACCTCGCTGTGCTGCTGGTCGACGCGCGCAAGGGCGTTTTGACCCAGACGCGGCGGCATTCCTACCTCGCGCGGCTGGTCGGCATCCGGCGCTTCGTCCTCGCGGTGAACAAGATGGACCTGGTCGATTACGACCAGGCGGCGTTCGACGCGCTAACCACCGACTATCGCAACTTCGCGCAGCAGATAGGGATCGACGAGTGGACGGCGATCCCCGTCTCGGGCCTCAACGGCGACAATGTGATGAGCCGCAGCGAAGCGACGCCCTGGTACAACGGGCCGAGCCTGCTCGAGCATCTCGACACGGTAGCGCTTGATGCTGCGGCCGACGCCGAAAAGCCCCTGCGCATGCCGGTGCAGTGGGTCAACCGGCCCAACCAGAACTTCCGCGGCTTCTCAGGGCAAATCGCCTCGGGGACAATCG
This sequence comes from Sphingomicrobium sp., assembly GCA_036523615.1. GTDB lineage: Bacteria > Pseudomonadota > Alphaproteobacteria > Sphingomonadales > Sphingomonadaceae > Sphingomicrobium. Next base: position 2,100 of record DATDDW010000266.1, on the reverse strand, counting down.
GCCCGGGCGCCGAGGTCCGGGTGCTCCCATCCGGCCGGGTCACCCGCATCGATCGCGTCGTGACCATGTCTGGCGACCTCGAGCAGGCCGCCGCCGGCGAGTCGATCACCGTCACCTTCGCCGACGAAGTCGATTGTTCGCGCGGCGACGTCATTGCCGCGGCGGCCGACCCGCCCGAAGCGGCCGACCAGTTCGAAGCGACGATCGTGTGGATGGCCGACGACGAGCTGCTGCCCGGCCGCGGCTACTGGATGAAGATCGGGACGCAGACCGTCACCGCAATGCTCCAGGAGCCCAAGTACGAGATCAACGTCAACACGCTCGAGCATCTTGCGGCGAAGACTCTGGGCTTGAACGGCATCGGCGTTGCCGAGCTGGCGACCGACCGCGAGATCGTGTTTGAGCCTTACGCGGTCGAAGGGTCGAGCCCCAACAAGGCGCTCGGCGGCTTCATCCTCATCGACAAGCTGACCAATGCGACGGTCGCCTGCGGGATGATCCACTTCGCGCTGCGACGTTCGCTCAACATTCATCGCCAGCATCTCGACGTCAGCCGCGAGACGCACTCACATCTGAAAGGCCAGAAACCCGCGGTCCTGTGGTTCACCGGGCTTTCTGGCGCCGGCAAGTCGACGATCGCCAACCTCGTCGAAAAGAAGCTCGCCGCGCGCGGGCGGCATACGTTCCTGCTCGACGGCGACAATATCCGCCACGGGCTCAACCGCGATCTCGGCTTCACCGAGGCCGACCGGATCGAGAACATCCGCCGCGTTGGCGAGGTCGCTCGGCTCATGGCCGACGCAGGCCTCATCGTCCTGACCGCCTTCATTTCCCCATTCCGCGCCGAGCGGCACATGGTGCGGCGGATGATCCCGGAGGGCGAGTTCTTCGAGATTTTCGTCGATACGCCGCTGGCCGAGGCCGAGAAGCGCGACGTGAAGGGGCTCTATGCCAAGGCGCGGGCGGGCGAGCTCAAGAATTTCACCGGCATCGACAGCCCGTACGAAGAGCCCGAGGACGCCGAAATCCGCATCGACACGACCAAGATGAGCGCCGACGAGGCGGCGGACTCTATCGTCAAGCAGCTGCTCAAGCGGCGGTAAGCGTCACCACGTATAGGCGAGGCCCGCGGCGCCGAGCCACTGGCCGGCGCTGCCGCGCTGCGAGACGATCGGCGAACGCCTGAAGTCGCCGAGCAGCCGCGAATATTGACCGGCGCCGAACAGCGAGAAGCCGTGGAGCAGATTGCCGCCGAGCGACTGATTGAGCAGCAGCCCGAGCTTCCAGTTCTTGAGGCCCCCGCCGGCGTTGAATGGCGGCAGCACGCCGCCGGTGCGCAGCGAATCGGCCGGGCTGATGGTGAAATAATAATCGGCATATTTGTTGGCGGCCCATTCGGCGCCGACGCTGGCACTGACGTAGGTCGCGCGCGACAGCGGGGTCGAGAATTCGACGTTGGGGCTGAAGTTGGTCCAGTTCCGGTCGGAACCGAGCCCATGGAGGACGTCGAGACGTAGGCCCAGCGTATCATAGGGGTTGGTCAGCCCGTGAAAGCTGACGCCCGCGAAGCCACCCGCTTCGAACGTCGTTTTGCGGTTGGGGAGGAGCTTGACGATATCGTCCTTGATGTGGCGGCGGCTGCTGAAGCGCGCGCCGACGATCGGGCCGACGTCGAAGTCCATCTTCGCGCCCGTCGGCAGGACGTCGACGTAGAGATAGGTGCCGCGGGTGATGAAGGAGATGCCGCTGACCTTGCCGCGGATCGCGGCCGCCGGGATCAGCCGGTAATCGTCGGACCCTTCGTAGTCGGGCACCGCGGCGCCGCCCACGGCAAGAGTCACGGTATCGCGACTGGCGAGCTCTTCCGGGCTCGGCAGCGTGGCCGCCGGGGGCGCCGACTGCGCAAAGGCTGGTGCTGAGAGGCAGAGCGCAGCTGTGGCGCCGAACAAATGACGCATGCTTCTTCCCCTGTTTTTCAGCGCAATTGTGCCATTTGCGGCGGCTTTGGGGAAGCGCGGCGTTTGAGCCGCGCCGGGCTAGTCGCCTTCGCCGGGGTCCGGGGTGAAATATTTGTCGTATTTGCCCTCTTCGCCCTTGTGC
>DATDDW010000265.1:0-5181 GCA_036523615.1 Sphingomicrobium sp. | reverse complement strand
CGGTCGAGGCGACGCAACCGGCGCCGTCGGCCACGTCGACCCAGGCGGCGGGCGCGAGTGGCATTCCACGGGCATAAGGGACGGTGGGGTCCGCCGGCTCATAGCCTTGGGCATAGAGCGGCCGGTCGGCGCCGACGATCGCGCCGCGGCTGCGGGTCATGCCGTGCGGCGCGAACAGGCGTTCGGCGAGCAGCCGGTTGAGCGGCTTGCCGCCGAAATGCTCGGCGAGCTTGCCGAGGATGGTGTAGCCGGTGTTCGAGTAGGACCAATGGGCCCCGGGCGCGAAGCCGGTCCACAGCCCGCCCGGCGAAGACAAAGGCGCGCCGTCGGGCAGCCCGGCGGTATGGTCGAGCAGGTGCTGGACGGTGATGGTGTTCGCCGCGGGGAGCGGAATTTCCGGGAGCAGCGCGTTGATCCGGTCGGTCAGGTGGAACCGGCCTTCGGCGGCGAGCTGGTGAAGCACCGCGGCGACCATCACCTTGCTGATCGAGCCGATCTGGAACAGCGTATCGGGCCCGATCGCGGTGCGCGCGTCGGCGTTGGCAAAGCCGAAGTCGAGCACGGTGCTGAAACCGTCGGGAGTGGTCAGCCCGAGAGTTATCCCGGGGAGATTGAAATAGTTGCGGTGCGCTTCGCCGTAGGCGCGGATCGCGGCGAGGGCGGGCCCCAGCGCAGCCGGGGTATCCGCCATCGCCGGCGCGGCCCAGCGGGCGGCGAGCGCAAGGCTCAGCGCTCCGCTGGTGAATCCGCGCCTGGTGACGAGCATCAAGGATTTCCCTCGGCGGCCGCGCGACCGCTGCGGCTTAGGTGTTGCAGGTCTGCGAAGGATGACCCGGCACGGCGATCTTGACCGCGCCGGCAGTCGGCGAGCCGCTGAGCGAATAGCCGCCGGCCGCGGTCATCGGCTTGCCCGCCTCGGCCGTGGTCACTTGGGTCGAGGGGCCGCCCTGCGTGGTGCGGACGTTCGCCGACTTATTGTCCGACATCCAGTCGACGTAGACGACCTGGTCGTCGGCGCAGCGGTAGATCTTGCTGGCGGTGATCGACGGCGGCAGAGCGATCGGCGTGTTGGCGGCGACATTGGTCTCGTTATCGCCGGCGTCCGATCCGCCGACGATGGTGTGACCGTCCTTGTTGCAGCCGGCTAGCGCAGCGGCCGCAGCAAGCGTGATGAGCAGGGGGGTGCGAGTCATGAACCGCCCCTTTGCGGGGCGGAGCATCCGCGTCAAGCCGGTGCTTGCATATTGTCGAAGCGAGCCATAGCTTCGTCGACAGCGATGCCTTACCAGGCCGGCAGCAGCGCGCAGCGCATCCGTATCGGATTGACCGGCCTCGCCTTTGCCTTCCTGCTGGTGCTTCTCGGCTCGATCATCAGCCGCTCGAGCCGCGGCGACGCGAACAATGCCGCGCAGCAGGCCGCCGCCGCGAACGAACCCAGCGAGCCGCTGGCGGAGATGGGTGTCGCGCCGGGCGCTTCGGACACCAACACCAACAACAGCAGCAGCAAGAACAAGTGAGCCGCGCGCAGCGGCGCGCCGTAGCCGTGGTCCTGGCGCTTGCTGGGGCGGCGGTGCTGTTCGGCCGCCTCGTCCGCCAGCCCGAGCATCTCACCGCGCGCCCGGCCAACCAGCGCCCGCCGCTGCTGCTGCTGACCAGCCTGCCGTTGGTGTTCGGCGAGGGTTTTTCGCTCGAGGGCGGCGGGTCGGCGGCGCTGAAGGCACTCGCCAGCCGCTATCGCGTGGTTCCGATCAGCGTCACCGATCTGGCCGAGCTGGCGAAAGGCAAGCTGCTGCTGATGGCGCAGCCGCCGGCACAGCCGCCGGAAGACCTGGTCGCGCTCGACGATTGGGTGCGGCGCGGGGGCCGGGTGCTGCTGCTCGCCGACCCGCTGCTCGAATGGCCGAGCAAGCGCCCGCTCGGCGACCCGCTGCGTCCGCCGGTGATGTTCACCGACACCGGGCTGCTCGGCCATTGGGGACTGCGGCTCGATGCTCCGGACGAACGCGGCGCGAGGCTCGAGAAACTCGGCGGCACTGATGTGCGGACGGTTTCGCCGGGCGCGCTCACCGGCGGCTGCGACGTCAGCAGCGACCGGCTGGTCGCGCGCTGCCGTATCGGCCGGGGCCGCGCGACCGTCGTCGCCGACGCCGACCTGCTGGATAGCGATCGGCTCGGCCCGAAGGCCGCGCATAACCTCGACGGACTGCTCGGCGAGCTTGCCGCGCTCGAAGCGAGGTGAGTCGCTAGTCACAGACTTATCCACAGACCGAACCACCGAGAACGGCACGGAAACATCCCTCTCGAGCAGGCGCTGAAAACCGCGGAAATCCGCCAACGAGCAAGATTTCCCATAAAATCCCACGAAAACCCATTGTATCCCGCAGACAGTTGCGTTACCAACAAGGGCTGTAGCGCGGGGGGCTAACCCTTTGATTCGAAACCGGCGTGAGCGCGCGTGACGACGCGCGTCCGCGAACGGCTCCTCACGCGCTGCGAACGGGGAGTGACGTGGCGCTAGAGCATCTGTTTCAGGGCAGCGCTTTGAACGCGGTCGACGCCAAGGGCCGCGTATCCATTCCCGCATTCCTTCGTTCGGTGATCGAACGCCGGGGCGACGCGCGCACCATCGTTCTCGCCAAGCACGAAACCTTTGCCTGCCTCAGCGCCTACGACCCCGCCTACGCGGCGCTGAAGCATGCCAAGCTCGAGCGGCTGCTGGAGAAGGAAGAGACCAGCCCCGACGCTCAGCTCGATTACCAGCAGCGCAATTTGATGGCGTTCGCGGCGACCGAAGAGGTCCCCTACGACAGCTCGGGCCGGATCCTTTTCCCACCGCTGATGCGCCGCAAGGGGCAGATCGGCGATCTCGCGCTGTTCCTCGGCACGGGCGAGACCTTCCAGATCTGGAACCCGCAGCTGCTGCTCGACGACAAGCGCATTCCCGACGACCTCAAGGACATCGCCAGGTTCCGCCTCGAAGAACGAGGCCAGTCATGACCAGCACCGGCACGCACAAGGCCCCACACGTGCCGGTGCTGGTCAGCGAAGTGATCGCCGCGCTCGCCGTCCATGGCGAGGATACGGTGGTCGACGGCACCTTTGGAGCAGGCGGCTACGCGCGCGCCATGCTCGCGGCGGGGGCGGGACGAGTGATCGGCTTCGATCGTGACCCCGATGCGATCGAAGCAGGTCGGTCGCTCGTCCCGGACCCCCGCCTTACGCTGGTCAACGAGCGCTTCAGCCACATGGACCGAGCGCTGGCCGAGCGCGGCATCGCGCAAGTCGATGCGATCGCGCTCGACATCGGCGTCAGCTCGATGCAGCTCGACCGCGCCGAGCGCGGCTTTTCCTTCCAGGCCGACGGGCCGCTCGACATGCGCATGAGCAAGTCGGGGCTGACCGCCGCTGAATATCTGAACTCGGCCGACGAGGCCGACATCGCCCGGGTCTTGCGCGACTATGGGGAGGAGCCGCGCGCCCGGGCGATAGCCCGCGCCATTGTTGCCCAGCGTCCGGTCGAACGCACCACCGAGCTGGCAGCGATCGTCCGCCGCGCCGCGGGATACCGCCCCGGCCAGAAGAGCGACCCGGCGACGCGCACCTTCCAGGCGATCCGCATCCATCTCAATTCGGAGCTCGACGAGCTCGAGGAGGGCCTAGAAGCGGCGGAGCGCGTGCTCCGCCCGGGAGGACGGCTCGCGGTCGTCACCTTCCACAGCCTCGAGGACCGGATCGTGAAGCGGTTCCTGCGCCAGCGCAGCGGCGCAATGCCCGCCGGGTCGCGGCACCGCCCGGCGCTGACCGATCCGGAAGAGCCGACCTTCGAGCGGGTGGCGAAGCCCGTCTCGCCGTCTGCGGCCGAGCTCGCCGCAAACCCGCGCGCGCGGTCTGCGCGTCTCAGGAGCGCCGTGCGCACCTCAGCGAAACCAAGGAAAGGAAGCCTGTAAATGAGCGCCCGAAGCTTCCGCTCTTTGTTCATGGTCGCCAGCTGCGCGGGAGCCGCGCTCGGCTGCTATCTGGTCTCGCTCCGCGTCGCCTCCGAGCGCGCCGCGGTCGAAGATGTCGAGGCGCGGATCGTGCTCGCGCAGGGCGACCTTCGCGTGCTCCAGACCGAGATCGGCACGCGCGGCCGCCTGTCGCAGCTCGAGCGCTGGAACGCGGGCGCGTTCGCGCTGTCCGCGCCGGCGGCGAACCAGTTCGTCCAGGATGGGTATGAGCTGGCGAAGCTCACGCGTCCTGAAAACAAGGTCGATTTCCAGGCGCCGGTGGTCCTTGCTTCCGCCCCGGCGCCGGCTCCGCCGCAGCCGGTTGGTACGGCCGCGGCGGACGAAACTGCTTCGCCCACGAGCGTTGCGCCAGGCGCATTGCTGCATGAGGCGAGCCTCAAGACCGAGACGCGCGAGGTCCCGGTAAAAGCGGCCGTTGCTACGCCCCAGCCGGCCGCTGCCAAGTCCGCGGAGAAGCCGGTTACGGCGGCGAAGCCGGCTCTCTTAACGTCCGCGGATAAGCCGGGCCTCGCGGCCGCCAAATCCAGCGGTTCGAAGACTGCCCAGAAGCAGGCTTCGGCCGCGCCCAAAGCCGCGCCGAAGAAATCCGTGGATAAGCCCGCCGTGGCGGCGGCCAAGCCGGTGACAAAGCCGGTGCAGCTTGCGAAAGTCGACCCGCTGGGACCGCTCCCGATCAGGCATCCAACAAAGACCAAGGACTCACCGACCGGCCGATGAACGCACCCGCGCCCGCTCTCGTCGCGCCACGGCCCGAGCGGCTCCGACTCGTCGGGCAGCGCCGGCAAATGCTCGCCGTGATGCACCAGCGGCTGATGTTCGGCATGCTCGTCTACGCCGGTATCATCGCGCTGATCGCGCTGCGCATCCTGTGGCTGGCGGCGTTCGGCGACCACGCCGGCCGGCGCGAAGAGCTGACGTCATTCGTTCCGGAGCGCGGCGACGTCGTCGACCGCGACGGCGACCCGCTGGCCCGGACGATCGACGCCTGGACCATTGCGGTCCATCCCAACAAGGTGATCGGCGATAAGCTGGCGCTTGCCCGGCGCCTCGCCGAGCTGATGCCCGAGTACAGCGAAGAGCAATATTTCGGCCTCTTGAGGTCGGGTAAGTCCTTCTTCTACCTGCGTCGCCGCGCCTCGCCGGCTTTGGTCGAAGCCGTCAATGCGATCGGCGA
>DATDDW010000264.1:0-1636 GCA_036523615.1 Sphingomicrobium sp. | reverse complement strand
CGAACCCCTGACCTTCGCAATGCCATTGCGACGCTCTCCCAGCTGAGCTACGGCCCCACGCCTTCTCGCCTCTAGGCGAACTTTCCCCCGCTGGAAAAGGGGGAATTTGGGCAGCTTTAAACTTCGTCGTCCTCGCCGGCTGTCTCGACGCCAAGGTCCTCGTCGCCCGTCTCCAGGTCGACTTCCTCGTCGGCGCTGACCTCCTCGTCCTCGTCGATCGCCAGGTCCTCGCCGGCCAAAGCCTCGTCCTCCACCGGCTCCTTCGGGGCCGGGGCTGCGGCTTCGAACGCCAGCGGCTGTTTCGACTTCAGCACCGGCTCCGGGATCCACTCGGTGCCGCATTCAATGCAGTGCACCGGGTCTTCCTTGCCGAGGTCATAGAAGCGGGTCGAGCACTTGGGGCAAGTGCGCTTGGTGCCCCATTCGGGCTTCACCATTTCGGGTCTACACTCCAGTTGAATGTCGTTCGTCGCGGCCGTGCTGCCGCGTCGGGCGGCGCGCCTTGCCATAGGGATATGCCCCTGTCAAAGCGCGCGCCTCGGCAACGGATATGGTGGCCAAGATCAATCAGAAAAGAGCGCTGGTGATTGCCGTCGACGGCCCGGCGGCGAGCGGGAAGGGCACGATCGGCCGAGCGCTCGCCGAGCATTTCGCGCTGCCGCACATGGATACCGGCCTGCTTTACCGGGCGGCGGCGCTCAACCTGTGGCGCTGGGGCGGCGATCCCGGCAACGAGTTCGAAGCCGCGCGCGCGTGCGACGATTTGAACCTCGACGCCGACGACCCCGAGCTCAGAAGCGAGCCGGTGTCCAAGATCGCGTCGATGATCTCGACCTATCCCTCGGTGCGCTCGGCGCTGCTCAAGCGGCAGCAGGACTTCGCCCGGCAGGAGGGCGGAGCAGTGCTCGACGGCCGCGACATCGGCACGGTGATCGCCCCGGAGGCGGATGTGAAGCTGTTCGTCACCGCATCGCCCGAGGTGCGCGCGCAGCGGCGGCTGCGCGAGCTCGAAGCGCGCGGGATGCGCGCCCGCTACGAGGACGTGCTTGCCGATATCCACGCGCGCGACGAGCGCGACACGCATCGCGCGGTGGCGCCGCTCAAGCCGGCCGCCGACGCGATCCAGCTGGACACGAGCGAGCTCGACGTCGCGCAAGCGATCGCCGAGGCGCTGCGGCTGGTCGAGGAGCGGCTGCCGAAGGCCTAGCGCTTGGCCGAGGCCGAGGCGACGCCCTGGCCGCTCTTGTTGCCCGCCGGCGCGCCGTCGAGCTTGTACACATCGTCGGCAAAAGCGACGCGGTCGCCGTCGGGCCGCGCGGTCAGGTACAGGATGTAGATCGGCACGCCTTCGGGGATGCGCACGTTCTCTTCCGAATCGTCGCTCGGCGGCGTTGGTTCGTGCCCTAGCAGCCAGGCGGCTAGCCGCTCGGGATGCTCGAGGCGCACGCAGCCGAGGCTGAGGTTGCGCTTGGGCTTGGCGAACAGCTGCTTGTGCGGCGTGTCGTGGAGGAAAATGCCATAGTCGTTGAGGAAGCCGAACTTCATCTGCCCCATCATATTATTGGGGCCCGCAAGCTGGCGGATGTGGGCTTCGCTCGTTCCCGCGGCGACGGCTTTCCAGTCGATGCTGTCGGGC
>DATDDW010000263.1:0-1629 GCA_036523615.1 Sphingomicrobium sp. | reverse complement strand
ATCTGGATCACGGAGCACATCACTGATGGGCCGGCTCGAAGCCCTCCTTCCTGAGCTGATCCTGTCGATCGGTGGCACGATCCTGATGATGATCGCGGCCTTCACCGGACGGCGCGGCTCCACGATGGTCAATTGGCTCGCGGTTGCGCTGTTGCTGGTCGCGACCGGCGCGTTGGTTGGCGCGCCATCTCATGCCGGGCCGGTTTTCGACGGCCTCGTCACCGAAGATCTGTTCGGAAGCTTCGGCAAGGTGATTGTCTTCCTTGCATCTGCAGTCGCGATCATCGCGGCTCACGGCTGGTTCGAGCGCGGTACCGAGCACAGCAGTGAATATGCAGTTCTGATCGTGTTTGCGGCCGTAGGCATGAGCGTCATGGTCTCGGCGACGAGCCTCGTCGCGCTTTACGTCGGGCTGGAGCTCAACAGTCTCGCCTCGTACGTACTTGCCGCTTATCGGCGCACCGATGAGCGGTCGGCCGAGGCAGGCCTCAAATATTTCGTTCTCGGCGCTCTCGCGAGCGGCATTCTGCTCTACGGAATCTCGCTGCTTTACGGCTTTACCGGAACGACCAATTTCACCGGCCTCGCTGCGGCGTTCGCTCGCGGAGCGCCGACGCTCGGCCTTCTCTTCGGCCTCGTTTTCGTGCTCGCCGGCCTGGCATTCAAGGCGAGCGCCGTGCCGTTCCACATGTGGACTCCTGACGTCTACGAAGGCGCTCCGACGCCGGTCACCGCCTTCTTCGCGACCGCGCCCAAGGCCGCGGCGGTGCTCCTTGCGACCAGGCTCTGTCTCGAGGGCCTGGGGCCCGCGACGGACGCGTGGCGCCAAATCGTGATCTTCGCGGCGCTCGCCTCGATCTTCCTCGGCGGCATTGCTGCTTATGGCCAGACCAATATCAAGCGCCTGCTCGCTTATTCCTCGATCAACAATGTAGGCTTTGCGTTGGTCGGCCTCGCTGCGGGCGGCGCGCGCGGCGGTTCGGCGGTCCTGTTCTACATGGCTGTCTATGTCATCATGAACCTCGGCGCGTTCCTGTGCGTGCTGTGGATGCGTGACGAGCAAGGCCGGCCGGTCGAGACCATCGCGAGCTTGTCCGGTCTCGCGCAGACGCGTCCGGCATTCGCTTGGGCGCTTGCCTTCTTCATGTTCAGCCTTGCCGGCATCCCGCCGCTGTTCGGCTTCTGGCCCAAGCTGCTGGTGTTCCAGGCGGCCGTGTCCGCAGGGTATTCGGCCTTCGCCGTGGCGGCGATCCTCGGCACGGTGATTGGCGCTTATTACTATCTGAAGATCGTCAAGGTGATGTTCTTCGACGATCCGGCCGCGCCTTACGGGCGTGTGCGTCAGCCCATTCAGGGCTTCCTGATTCTCATCTCCGCGATCATCGTCTCGCCGCTCGGCTATCTTCTGATCGGCCCGCTCGGCTCGATCACCGACCGCGCCGCGAGTTCGCTCTTCTGACCCGAATCCGCATCGTGGAGCGCACCGGCTCGACCAATGCCGACCTGCTCGCGAATGAAAATGCCGTTGAGGGCGAGTGGTTGGTCGCACTGCAACAAAATGCCGGGAAGGGCCGCCAGGGCCGAGAGTGGGTGTCAGCGGAAGGCAATTTCTACGGAAGCACACTAGTG
>DATDDW010000262.1:0-3703 GCA_036523615.1 Sphingomicrobium sp. | reverse complement strand
GGCGGTCCGCCGCCCGCTGGTTTAAATCAATTGCCGACGAAAGCGCCTTCACCGTTGCCGGCCCTGCCGCCCGACAGGTGGAACAGCCCGCCGACTTCCTGCGCCGCCGGCCCGTAGAAGTTGCCGTACTGCGTCAGCGTGTAGCCGCTGGTGCTGTTGACGGTGGTGAAGCTGTCACTGGCGAAGTTGATGCTGCCGCTGCCCGCGAAGGCAAGCGAACCGGCGGGAACGCCATTGATCGTCGCGTTGTAGTTCAGCGAAGCGCTGCCCCAGTTGGCGGTCATGCTGCCGGTACCGCTGAGCGCGTGGCCGCCGTTCTTGTCGACGAACGTGCCGTCGTAGATCGTGCTGTAGCTCGCCGAGCCGGTGCGCGGCACCGACGCCCCTGGAGTCTTGCTGCCGAACACGAGGTAAGTGTCGTTGACCGAGGTCGTGCCGCCGCTCGTCGTCGTGCGCTTCCACTCGCCATAGTCGACATACGTCAGCTGGATCACGGGATTGCCCGCGCCCTGGTTGAGCAGCCGGAAGGTCTCGTTGCCGCTATTCTTGCTGTAGACGGTGAAGGTGCTGTTCGACGCGCCCGAGTTGATGTCGGACGGCCCGAAGGTCGAGGTCGTCGTCGGGCTGCCGGTGTCGCGGATCGTGTAGGTGTCGGTCGCCGGGTCGTAGACGACCTTGCTGGTCGCCCGCGCGTAGTTGCCGTAGTAGGAGGTGACTCCTCCCGTCGTCGAATAAGTGATCGTCGACTGCTGCGCCGGGACGTTCGTCGGAGCGGCCTGCGCCGAGACGCCGATCAACAGGGCGGCCGCGGCCGCGGGATAGATGGTGCGCATCGCTGGAAATCCCCCTCCAAAGTTGGCGCGGCAACTAAACTCCCGATCTTGACGCCAGTCAATGTGAGATGGTGAAAAGCTCTGAAATGACATGTGTTTATCGCTGGCCGTGAGTGTTGGCGGCGGAAACTCGACGCCGTGCCGTCGTTCGTCGAAGCCCGTCTTGAGCCGCGCGGCGGCGGGCTGCTAGCCAGCCAGCGCATTCAGTCGGGAGGGGTTCTTATGCGTCGCACCTTGCGGGTCGGGCTGTTGCTCGCCAGTTCCACCATCGTGTCGTCGCCAGCCTCTGCCGCGCAAACGCCATCCGCGCCCGTCGCGATTGGGATGGAGTCCACCGCCGACCCGACGCATCCGCGCTTCGTCTATCCGCTGACCAGGCGCGGCGATGTGGTCGAGAGCAAGTTCGGGCAGAGCATTGCCGACCCCTATCGCTGGCTCGAGAATGACGTGCGCACCGACGCTGACGTGAAGTCCTGGGTGGACTCGCAGAATGCCGTCACCAACGCCTTCCTTTCGACACTGCCCGGCCGCATGGCGCTCGAGCAGCGCATCACCGAGCTCTACAATTACGAGCGCTTCGCCGCGCCCGAGAAGAAGGGCGGGCGTTACTTCTACACCCACAACACCGGGCTGCAGAACCAGTCGGTGCTGTTCGTGCGCGATAAGGTGGATGGGCCTGGCCGGGTCCTGCTCGACCCAAATCCCTGGTCGAAGGACGGCGCGACGGCGCTCGCCGAGTGGGACGTCAACGAACAGGGCACCAGGCTGCTGTATGCCATCCAGGACGGGGGCACCGACTGGCGGACGCTCAAGGTTCGCGACGTCGGCACGGGGAAGGACCTGCCTGACACGATCAAGTGGGTGAAGTTCTCGGGCCTGTCGTGGGCGAAGGACGGCAGCGGCTTCTATTACTCGCGCTTTCCGGCGCCCAAGAGCGGCGGCACCTATCAGTCGCTGAACGAGAACCAGCAGGTCTATTTCCACAAGCTCGGCACCAAGCAGTCGGCCGACAAGCTGATGTTCGCCACGCCCAAGCGGCCCGAGCTCAACAATGTCGCGCAAGTGAGCGACGACGGCCGCTGGCTGGTGATCAGCTCGTCGAGCGGAACCGACCCGCGCTACGAGGTGACTTTGGTCGACTTGAAGCGCCCAGGCGCCAAGCCGCGGGTGATCGTGCCGGGTTTCGAGCATAATTACTCGTACGTCGGCAACCGCGGCACGACCTTCTACTTCGTCAGCGACGATGAGGCGCCCCGGCAGAAGATCGTCACCCTCGATGTCGCCGGCGCGAAGCCGGTGGCGAAGACCGTCGTTCCCGAGGATGCGGCGACGCTCGACAGCGCGAGCCTCGTTGGCGGGCACCTCGTGGCGTCCTATCTGGCCGACGCGAAGACCGAGGTGCGCGTTTTCACCCCGGCGGGCGCGCTGGTGCGCAAGGTCGACTTGCCGGGGATCGGCACGGCCGGCGGCTTTTCGGGCAAGTTTGAGGATCCCGAGACCTTCTTCGCCTTCACCAGCTTCAACCGCCCGACGACGATTTACCGCTATGACGTGAAGACCGGCGCGGAGCGGGTGTGGGAAGCGCCCAAGCTCGCCTTCAACCCAGACGATTATTCGGTCGAGCAGCGCTTCTATGCGTCGAAAGACGGCACGCGAGTGCCGATGTTCATCGTCAAGCGAAAGGACGTCGCCGGCGCCGCGCCGACCTTGCTCTATGGCTATGGCGGGTTCGACATCTCGCTGACGCCCGCTTTCTCGGCGACGCGGCTGGCGTGGCTCGAGAAGGGCGGAGTCTATGCGCTGGCCAACATCCGTGGCGGCGGCGAGTACGGCAAGGCGTGGCACGACGCGGGTCGCCTCACGCACAAGCAAAACGTGTTCGACGATTTCATTGCCGCCGGCGAGTATCTGAAAGCTAACGGCATCACCGCGCCGCATGGGCTGGCGATCCAGGGCGGATCGAACGGCGGGCTATTGATCGGAGCGGTGGTCAACCAGCGGCCCGACCTGTTCGACGCGGCCAATGCCGAGGTCGGGGTGATGGACATGCTGCGCTTCGACCAGTTCACCGCCGGGCGCTACTGGGTCGACGACTATGGCTATCCGAGCAAGGAAGCGGACTTCAAAACGCTGCTCGCCTACTCGCCCTATCACAACATCAAGACGGGGGTTCATTATCCGCCCGTATTGGTGACGACGGCCGACACCGACGATCGCGTCGTCCCCGGCCACAGCTTCAAATATACCGCGGCGCTGCAGGCGGCCGACCCGGCGGGGGCGGCGCACCTCATCCGCATCGAAACCCGCGCGGGCCACGGGTCGGGCAAGCCGACCGCCAAGATCATCGAGGAAGCGGCCGACGTGATGGCCTTCCTCGGCCATTACACGGGGCTGTCCTTCTAGCGCTCGGCGTTAACCACGATGAATCGTCGGCGCTGTGGATAAGTGCTAAGATGCGACTCGTCACCGGGGGGTGGCGGGATGATCTACTACCGGCTCTACTTCATGGACCCCTTCAGCGGGCACATCGACCATTTCCGCGAATTCGAGGCGGAAGACGATGCCGCGGCGATGGCGATCGCCCAGCGCTGGCATGACGGCCGGCCGATGGAGCTATGGAACCGCCACCGCAAGCTGAAGCGCTGGAACGAGGTTCCAGTTCACCACTAAGTCTTTGAAGAATTTAGCTGAATGGCGGCCAACGCGCGGTTCAGCAGCGGTGCAATCCCGTAACGATAGGTGACCGACTGGGTCGCCGTGCGTTCAAACCGGCGAGTCGCAATAGTTGAGGGAGTCACGGCCATGAAGGCGATCACGAGTTTACTGGCGGGCGGCGTCGCGATTGTCGCGCTGGCCAGTGCAGCGCCCGC
>DATDDW010000261.1:0-5369 GCA_036523615.1 Sphingomicrobium sp. | reverse complement strand
TGACCGCCATCGCCAGCCCGCGGGCCTTGAACGATCCGGTGGGGAGCCGCCCCTCGTCCTTGACCAGCAGGTTCGCGCCGCCGGTGTTCGGCAGCGGCACTATCGGAGTCTCCCCCTCGCCGAGGCTGACCGGCTCGCCGTAATGCGGCAGCAGCTCGCGCCACTTCCACATACCCGGCTCGCGAGCCGCGACGCTGTCGCGAGTCAACCTGCGCTTCGCGGCCTCGAGGTCATAACGGACGAGCAAGGGCTTTCCGGCGCGCGACAGGTTGTGGACCTGCCCCGCTTCATAGCGCTCACCGGTGAGCGAGCATTCGAGATGGGTGACGAGGCTCATCAGCAGCGGGTGTCTTCCAAGTGGATGCGTTCGATCTGCAGCGTGCAATGCTCGATATGGAAGCGGTCGTGCAGCATGCGTCGCGCCGACTGCAGCAGATCGTCGGTCGACGCCGCGTCAGGCGCGACGAGGTGCGCGGTGAGCGCGGTTTCCGTCGTGCTCAGCGGCCAGATGTGCAGGTCGTGAACGGTCCCGACCCCGTCAAGCTCGGCGAGCGCCTGCTCAACCTCCTCCGGGTCAATCCCGGCGGGGACGCCCATTAGCGACATTCCAACCGATTCCTTCATCAGCCCAATGCTGCTCCACAGGATCACGAGGGCCACGGCCAGACTCATCGCGGGATCGACCCACTGCTGGCCCGTCCACAGGATGACCGCGCCCGAGAACACCACCGCCACCGATACGAGCGCGTCCGTCGTCATGTGCAGGAACGCGCCCCTGATGTTGATGTCGCGATCGCGCCCGCTGACGAACAGCCATGCGGTGATGCCGTTGACCAAGATTCCCGCGGCCGCGACGGCCATTACCACCTGCCCTTGCGTCGGCGACGGGTGGAACAGGCGACGCACGGCTTCGGCGCCGATCGCTCCGACCGCGACTACCAGGAACACCGCGTTGATCAGCGCCGAGAGGATCGAGGCCTTCTTCAGCCCGTAGGAAAAGCGCGGGCTGGGTGAGTCTCGAACCATCAGCGCGCCCGCCCAGGCGATCATCAGCCCGAGCACATCCGAGGCGTTGTGGCCGGCATCGGCCAGCAGCGCCATCGAATTGGCGTAGAAGCCGTAGATCACCTCGACGACGACGAAGCCAATGTTGAGCGCGATGCCGAATGCAAAGGCGCGGGTATAGTCCGTGGCCGCGTGCGGATGGTCGTGGTTCGCCGACATTGCGCGGCTGCCTAGCGGACGGGGATAGCTAGAGCCAAACCACCGCTGGTCGAAGATCAAGCGCCATTCGTCGGCGGTTCACCTTGCGATAATGTATCATGGACTTTAGGCGGCATCGAAACCCCGCAGAACAGAGTCCCGTGAAACTCCAGATGATCTCCTACGCGGCGCTTGCTGCTGCGCTGCCGATTTCCCCCGCCGCTGCACAGCAGGCCGATGCCGTGCAACAGCCGTCGATCACCGACACCTCGACGTCAGGCGGGTCGACCGCGGAGGCGCCGCCTACCCCCGGCGACGCGGCCAAGGCGCATCCCGACACCGACCAGGCGATCGTCATTACCGGCGCCAAGCGCCGGGCCGGCGACGTGCTCGGCAATGTCTCGGTTGTCGACAAGGAAGAGCTCGCGCACGACCTCAAGCCGAGCCTTGGCGATACGCTCAAGGACCTGCCGGGCGTCAGCGCGACGAGCTTCGGGCCGAGTGCATCGCGGCCGATCCTTCGCGGCGAGCAGGGCGAGCGCGCGCCGGTGCTGATCGACGGCATCAGCAGCCTCGACCTGTCCGCAGCCGACCCCGATCACGCGGTGACGATCAACCCGATCACCGCCGAGCGCATCGAGGTGCTGCACGGCCCCGGAGCGCTGCTCTACACCGGCTCGGCGATCGGCGGCGTGGTCAATGTCTTCGACACACGCATCCCGCGAAGCCTCCCCCAGGACGTCGACGGGGAGGTGCTGCTGAACTACGGCTCGGCGGCCAACGAACGGTCCGGCAATGCGGGCGTGGACGTTCCGCTCGGCGGCAATTTCGTCGTCCACGCCGACGGCGCCTATTCCAAATACGACGACCTCCACATCGGCGGCTACGTGCTGTCGAAGCCGCTGCGCGAGCAGGCGCTGGCCAGTCCCGCCCCCGAGATCCGCGCGCTCGCCGACCTCAGGGGCACGCTGCCCAATACGGCCGGCCGCACCGATGATCTCGCCGGCGGACTTGCTTACGTGAACGGCGATTGGGACGTCGGTATATCGGTCAGCCACCACGACGCCAGATATGGCGTTCCGATCCGTTGGTCGCTCGACCCCGCCGTCGAGCCCGAAAGGCCGACGATCGACGCGCACCAGGACCGCGCCGACGCCCGCGCCAACGTGCCCATCGGCGGCTTCTTCAAGGCGTTCGAATTCCGCGGCGGCATTTCAAAATATCACCACGACGAGCTCGAAGCCGATGGCGCAGTTGGTTCGAGATTCTTTTCCAACGGCGGTGAAGCCCGCGCCGACGTCGTCCAGGCGGACCACGGCGGTTGGGGCGGCACGACCGGGTTGGACTACCTCAGCCAGGACGCGCGGATCCGCGGCGCCGAGAAATATCTGCCGGACAGCCTCAAGCACAACCTCGGGCTGTTCACCCTCCAGACGATCGAGAAGGGCCCCCTCCGGCTCGAAGCCGCCGCCCGTGCCGACCTCGCGCGGCTTCGTGCTAACCCGGACGAACGGATCGCCGAGCTGGTCGAAGAGACCGGCGAAGACAGCGACATCGGCGCGGTCGGCATTCGCCGCAACTTCACCGCTGTTTCAGGTTCGGTTGGCGCCAATTACGACATCCTTTCAGGCTGGCGCGTGGGGCTGGCGCTGTCACACAGCGAGCGCGCTCCCTCGATCGACGAGCTGTTCTCTTTCGGTCCACACGGCGGGAGCCAGCAGTTCCTGATCGGCGACCCCAATCTCGGCATCGAGAAGAGCAACGGCGTAGAATTGAGCGTCCACCGCACCACGGGTCCGGTCCACGTCCAGGGCAGCCTCTATTACAGCCGCTTCTCGAACTTCATTTACCAGGCGCCGACCGGCGAAATCGAGGACCGGCTGCCGGTCTACGAATACCGCGAAGGCAAGGCCGACTATTACGGCTTCGAGGTCGAGAGCGATGTCAGGTTCGGCAAGGCGCTCGGCATCGACTGGGGCGGCGAGCTGACCGCCGACGCGACCCGCGCGAAGATCAGGCACTTCGGCAATGCGCCCGAAATTCCGCCGTTTCGAATCCTCGCCGGCCTCACCGGCACGCGCGGCCAGGTCGACGGGCGCGTCGAGGTCGAGCGCGTCTCGGCGCAGCACAAGGTCGCGCCTAACGAGACCACGACCCCTGGCTACACCATGGTGAACGCGTCGCTCGACTGGCACCCGTTCGCTGCCAATCCTGAGCTGACGCTGTCGCTCACCGGCAACAATCTGTTCGATGTTGAAGCGCGCGCCGCGACGAGCGACCTCAAGGATTATGCGCCGCTCGCCGGGCGCGACATTCGCCTGACTGCACGCATCGGATTCTAGGCAAAAGAAAGAGGCGGTCCGGGAAGGGGTTCCGAACCGCCTCTGGTGGACGCGCCTGGGGAGCGAAGCGCGTTCCGGGAGCTAGATGTCGATTCCGGCGGCGATCGCCTCGAGCTTGCGTACGCGCTCCTTCAAGTCGGCGATCTCGATCCGCCCGCCGGCCGGTGGAAGGCCGCGCTCGCCCGCGTCATGGGTGAGCTCGAACCGCTTGAGCTCGAGCCAGCCGTTCCAGGCTTTCAAACCCGCGAAGCCGGCACCGCCGAGGCCGATGATGAAGCTTCCTGCGAGCACCCCAATCGTGATCGGGTCCATCACTTCTCCTCCTGCCGGAGCGCTTCGATCTCGCGCGCCAGCTCGTCGTTCTGACTGTTGATGTGATGATCGATCGCCATCAGCCGGCGGTCGGTCTGGTCGAGCTCGGTGCGCATCGCGTGCACCGTCGGCTGGCGCTTGGCGGCCAGGTCCATCCGGTCGAAGTCGCTCATCCGGCGGTCGCCGACCACCGAGCGCTTCTTCTGCACCGCGAGGTAGATGCCGATCACGGCATAAGCGACCAGCGTCAGCTTGAAGCTGATCAGGATCGCCGCGGCGACGAAGCCGATGCGGATGAAGGTCGGATCGACGCCGCTGATCCGGCCGAGCGTCGAGCAGACGCCGGCGACCTTCGCGTCCTTGCGGTCAAGCGAGTACGGGTAAATCTTGCGGGCCATGGTCACTGTTCCCCTTTGTTCAATTCGCCCGCGCTTTGAGCGCGGCTTTCATGGCTTCCAGCTCGGCCTCGATCTTCTCGTCGGCCTTGAGCTGATCGATCTCGTCCTCGAGGCTGCTGATGCCCAGCGCCTCGGCGCGCCCTTCGGCGAAATCCGCGCGGCGCTCGAGCAGCTCGAACTTGCTGAACGCGTCGAGCGTGCGGCTGCCGTGCATCATCTCGCGCGCCCTCGCGCGGGTGACTGCGCTCTCGATCCGGGCGGCAATCGCGTTCTGCCGGGCGCGCGCCTCGCGCAGCTTGGCCTGCAGCTTGGCGATGTCGGCCTCATAGCCCTTGAGCACCTGCTCTAGCTGAATCACTTCCTGGCAAAGCCCGTCGGCCATGTCGGCCGCGCTCTGCCGTTCGGCCAGCGCCGCCTTGGCGAGGTCGTCGCGGCCCTTGGCCAGCGCGAGCTCGGCCTTGTCGGTCCAGTTCGCCTGGATCTCCTCGAGCCGCGTGACCGCGCGCCGCATCTCCTTGATGTCGGCGATCGAGCGGGCCGCCGTGGCGCGGACTTCGACCAGAGTCTCTTCCATTTCGAGGATGATCATGCGGATCATCCGCGCCGGGTCTTCCGCCCGGTCGAGAAGCTCGGTCATGTTCGCCGCGAAGATGTCACGAGCGCGACTGAACACTGGGCCGCTGAGCCAGCCGGCGACCGGAGCGAACCGGCCGCTCTTCGGCTCGGTCTCCACCTCGATCAGGCGGGGCGTGCGCACCGGAACCTTGGCTTCAAGGATTTCGAGTTCAGGCATTGACGCTGACCTGCACCGGGTTGGCATTGGCCTGAGCCGGGCCGACCGCTGCGCCGACGGCGACAGTGCTCATGGCGAGCGCGGCGGCGATGGCGACGAGGGTCCGAGTGAACTGTGACTGCGACGACATTTTGAAATCTCCCTTTTTGGCCCGCGGTCCTGTTTGCGGGTCGATGCCAAGTGCTAATCAAGGAGCGTGCCAATCCCGCAAAACTGCCAAAAACTGCGCGATGGCGACGCACGAGGCGGATTTCCCAACCAAGAGTTGGCGCTGAATCCCAATTGCCGGTTGGGAACATTCGCCGGCCCCGGCGCGTCGAA
>DATDDW010000260.1:0-7400 GCA_036523615.1 Sphingomicrobium sp. | reverse complement strand
TGACCGCCCGCGCGACGACCCACGTCGCGATGAGGATCAGAATGGCGATGAGGATCTTGGGCCCCCAGTACATCGTCTGGGCCTGCCAATAGGCGCCCTGGTCGACCTGATACATGTCCGCCTTGCTCCCTCTGTTGGGCGGGTTCTAGCCCGCGTCGGATTGTCCTTGCTGCAGCTCTTTGCGCCGCTCGTTCCAATAGTCGAGCCGCTCCTTCACTCGCGCCTCGAAGCCGCGGTCGGTCGGCTCATAGAAAGTCTGCGGCTTCATGTCTTCGGGCCAGTACTTCTGGCCGGAGAAAGCCTCGTCCGCCTCATGGTCGTAGGCATAGCCTTTGCCGTAGCCGACATTCTTCATCAGCCGAGTCGGCGCATTCAAAATGTGCATCGGCGGCATCAAAGAGCCGGTTTCGTCTGCGCTTCGCCACGCCTTCTTCTGCGCCACGTAGGTCGCGTTCGATTTGGGCGCCGCCGCAAGATAGAGACAGGCCTGGGCGATGCCGATCTCGCCTTCGGGCGAGCCGAGGAAATCGTACATCTCCTTGGCCGCGAGGCATTGCACGAGCGCCTGTGGGTCGGCGAGGCCGATGTCCTCGACCGCGGCGCGCGTCAGCCGGCGCAGCACGTACAGCGGCTCCTCGCCGGCAACGAGCATCCGCGCGAGATAATAGAGCGCTGCTTGCGGGTCCGACCCGCGGATCGACTTATGCAGCGCGGAGATGAGGTTGTAGTGGCCCTCCCGGTCCTTGTCGTAGACCGGCACTCGGCGGTGAAGCAGCTCGCTGAGCTCGGCGGGGCCTAACGGCTGCTCGAGCTCGACCGAGAACAAGGTCTCGACTTGGTTGAGGACGAAGCGGCCGTCGCCGTCGGCGCTGGCGATCAGTGCTTCGCGCGCTTCCGGCGTGAGTGGCAGCTCGCGCTCCTCGAGCGCTTCGGCGCGACGGATCAGCTCGGCCAGCGCATTATGATCGAGCCGCCGCAGGATCAGCACCTGGCAGCGCGACAGCAGAGCGGCGTTCAGCTCGAAGCTCGGGTTTTCGGTGGTCGCTCCGACCAGGGTCACGGTCCCGTCCTCGACGTAGGGCAGGAAGCCGTCCTGCTGGGCGCGGTTGAAGCGATGGATCTCGTCCACGAACAACAAGGTCTGCTGGCCGGCGCGCGCGGCAATGCGTGCTTCGGCGAACACCTTCTTCAAGTCGGCCACGCCGGAAAAGACCGCCGAGATGTTGACGAAGCGCATCCCCACCGCGTCGGCGAGCAGGCGCGCGATGCTCGTCTTGCCGGTGCCCGGCGGCCCCCAGAGGATCATCGAGGCGAGCTTGCCCGCGGCGACCATCCGCCCGATCGCGCCGTCTGGGCCGGTCAGATGTTCCTGCCCGACGACCTCGTCGAGAGTTTTTGGCCGGAGCCGGTCGGCAAGCGGCGCATTGGCGGAGGGCGCTTCGGCAGTCCGCGCCGGCAGCTCCTGGTCGGCAAACAGGTCGGCCATCGCTCGCATAGTAGAGCGGCTCCGCGAAAATGCACGTTCTGGCTTGCTTAAGATGCAGCTAAGATATATCTAAGACGCATCGAAAGGAAGAAAGATGCGACACAGGCATCACGGCTGCTCACCTCGCGGCCATATCGAAATCGACATTCCCGGTGGGCTCTTCACCAT
The DNA here is from genome assembly GCA_036523615.1 of Sphingomicrobium sp. Taxonomy (GTDB): domain Bacteria; phylum Pseudomonadota; class Alphaproteobacteria; order Sphingomonadales; family Sphingomonadaceae; genus Sphingomicrobium. The sequence continues at coordinate 5,746 of DATDDW010000260.1, read as the reverse complement.
GCCGATCGGCGGCCGCGGCCGCGGCGGCTGGGATCCGTTCAATTTCGCATTTGGTGACGAAGGCTGGAGCGGCGGCCGCCGTGGGCGCCGCGCACGGCGCATGTTCGAAAGCGGCGAGCTCAGGCTCGTCCTCTTGAAGCTGATCGCCGACGAGCCGCGCCACGGCTACGACCTCATCCGCGCGATCGAGGAGCTGACCGGCGGCGAATATGCGCCAAGCCCCGGCATCGTTTATCCCACGCTGACCCTGCTCCAGGACATGGAGCTGATCGAAGAAGCTGCGGGCGAAGGCCCGCGCAAGCCGTTCCAGGCGACCGACGCCGGGCGGCAGCATCTTGAAGAGCGGCAGGAGGAAGTCGACGCGTTGTTCGAGCGGCTGCGTGACCTCGCGCCCAGCGGCGAAAGCGTCGCCGGGCCGGCGATCGGCCGCGCCGTCAGGAACCTGATGACCGCGCTCAGCCATCGTATCGGCCGTGACGGGCTCGACGAGGAGCTGCTGCATGAGATGGCGGCGATCCTCGATGAGGCGGCGCAGCGGATCGAACGCGTGAAGTGACGAACTTCAGTTCGTCATCCCGGACCTGATCCACGTTCCTTAGCGCTTAGCGGCCGGTGATCCGCGCCAGCCGCTGCCGCTTGACGATCGCGTGCTTGTAGACGCGGATCACGGCCGAGTTGATCATGTCCCAGTCCATAGTCTTGGCGAACTCGAGGCCCGCCTCGCCGTGAAGGCGCCTCAGCTCCGGGTCGCGCGCATAAGCTTCGAGCGCGGCGGCGAACTCCTCCACCTCGTCCACATCGACCAGCGTGCCCGTCACGCCGTTGCGCACTAGGTTGGTCGTGCCGCTCGCGTCGGCGGCGATGACCGGAAGCGCCGAGGCCATCGCCTCGAGAGTCACATTGCCGAAGGCTTCGGTGATCGACGGGTTGAGCAGGACATCGGCGCTGGCCAGCGCGCGCGCGAGGTCGGCGCCGGTCAGCTGGCCGGTGAAGATCGCATGCGGCAGCTGCGCCTCGAACCACGGCCGCGCGGGGCCTTCGCCGATCACCAGCACGCAATATTTGCAGCCGCGCGTCGCGAAAGCGTTGACCGCGTCGGCGAAGACGTCGAGGCCTTTTTCCATCACTACGCGGCCGAGGAAGGCGATCACCAGCTCGTCGTCGCCAATTCCCTGGGAACGGCGCCATTCCATGTCGCGGCGCTCAGGATTGAACTGCTCGCGGTCGATGCCCCGCGCCCAAATCGCGATGTCGCGGTTCATCCGTGCCCCGCGGAGGATTGCGGCGGTCGATTCGGCCGGCGCCATCACTACTTCGCAGCGGCGATAGAGCCGGCGCATCACCGCGCGGACGAACGGCTCGAGCACCTGCAAATGATAATAAGCGAGGTAGGTTTCGAACCGCGTGTGGACCGAGGCCACGGCGGCGACCTTGTGGCGTCGTGCCCAGCTCACCGCGCGGTGCCCGACGATGTCGGGGCTCGAGATATGGACGACATTGGGGTCGAACTCGGCAAGGTCGCGGCGCACTCGAGCGGGCAGCGCCAGCGGCATCCGGTATTCCTCGCGGCCCGGAATCGGGATCGCGGGAATGTCGACCAACTTGCCCGTCGGTGGGAAGGCCGGATGTTTCACCGTCGGCGCATAGACGCGCACCTTCACCCCCTGGCGCAGCAGATATTCGACGAGGCGGTTGAGCGCCTGGTTGGCGCCGTCGCGGACATAATTGTAATTGCCCGAAAACAGGGCGACGCGGAGATCAGTCGATTGCACCGGCGGGGGCTGTAGGGGCTAATTTGTGGGCGTCAAATATGGCCTGCCGCCGATCGCGCCTGTGGACTCGCGGCTGCTCATCCTCGGCAGCCTGCCCGGCGACGCCTCGCTCGCGGCGCAGCGTTATTACGCGCATCCGACCAACCAGTTCTGGCGGCTGCTCGGCGGCGCAATCGGCGAGGAGCTGCAGGGCGTACCATATGACGCGCGGCTCGAGCGGCTCGCCAGCCGGCGGATTGCGCTGTGGGACGTGATCGCCTCGGCGAGCCGCCGCGGCAGCCTCGACCAGGCGATCAGCGAAGCCGAGCACAATCGGATCGGCCAGTTGCTCAATGATCTGCCGAATCTTCGCGCGATTGCGTTCAACGGCTCGACGGCAGCGGCGGTCGGGCGAAAGCTCGTCGGCGATCCGCCGCCCGAAATCGCGTTGATCGACCTTCCTTCATCGAGCGGGGCGAACACCAAGCCCTTCGCCGACAAGGCCGCGGCGTGGGCCCGGCTCGCCGAATTCATTCAACCGTAGCAGCCTTTCGCTTGCGCCGCGCGTAGAGCAGGGCATGATCCGCGTCATGACTCCGCCCGAAGAAGACCTGGCCGACCCCGACAAGCGACTGTCGATGGTCGATGAGGCGCTGGTCGCCGGCACCATCGCCAACACCAATGGCCTGCTCGTCATCCTCGCCAAGCTCGTCGCCAAGGGGGTGTTCGACCGCGCCGACCTGCAGAGCTTCTCCGACAGCTATTCGAAGCCGCTCGACCATGTCGGGATGCGCGAGAACGAGCTGGTCAGCCAGATGCAGGACCAGATGGAATCGACGCTGGCCGAGCTGATGCGCTTCCTGAGCGAGCGCGAACGCGACGGCTGACCGATCGGCTCAATTGACTAGCGGCGGCCAAGCCCACATATGGCCGCCTCGCTTCCAGCGATGGCCCCTTCGTCTAGCGGTCTAGGACGTCGCCCTCTCACGGCGAAAACACGGGTTCGAGTCCCGTAGGGGTCACCAGAGACGCAGGGCGAAGCCGAGATCGTCGCCGCGCAATCACTCGGCCACCGGCTCGAGCCCAAGGACGTCGCCGCGCTGGTTACTTTCCTGGGCCTCCATATCTCGTCGACGGCGGCCGGCGCCGACGCGCTGCTGCCGGTTCAGTCGTTCGAACGCCGCAACACCGCCACCTTGCTCGCGCTCCTTTTCGTGCCGCGGGGCGGTGCCGCCGACTGGCGGATGATCATCGCGTGGGTCAGCACTCGTTCGGTGAACTTGCGCCGCGTGCCAGGAGCGTGGGCACGAAGGTCGGCAATCAACAGCTCGAGCGCAGCCTCGGCCATCGCCGCGATCGGCTGCTTCACCGTGGTCAGCTCGGGCCAGACGCTGGTTGCGAGCGCAGTGTCGTCGAAGCCGACGATGCTCACGTCGTCGGGCACCACCAGTCCCATGCGGTGGGCGACGCTAACCGTCGCTGCAGCCATGTCATCGTTGCTGGCGAAGATGGCGGTGGGCCGGTCGCCGCGCATCAGCAGCCGCTCGCCGGCGCTGAGGCCCGAGCGATAGGTGAAATAGCCCTGCTCGGCGGCCGCGCTGTCGGAATCGATCCCGGCTTCGGTCAGCGCGTTGCAGAAGCCGCGATAGCGGTCGTGGCTCGCGACGTGATTTGGGTGTCCCTTGATGAAGCCGATGTTGCGATGCCCTAGCTCGAGCAGGTAGCGAGTCATCTCCCGCGCCGCGGCTTCGTCGTCGATGCGCACGTTGAGACTGTCGTCGCGCGGCGCGTCCGTCGCTACCGTCACCACCGGGATCCCCATCTCGTCGAGCTCGGCCATGATCGGTTGCGATTCGGACAGCGGCGGCGGCAGCACGACGCCCTGGACGTCGCTTGTGGCAAAGCGGCGAGTGACCTCGGCCTGCTCCGCGGCATCCTCGGATTCACACGATTCGATGACCAGGTGCACGCCCGCGCTTCGCGCGGCGTGGAGTGCGCCGATCAGGAACTGCGCGAGATAGCCGGCGCTGGGATTGCCGTAGATCAGCCCGACATGGATCGCGTGCCCGGCCGCGAGGCTCCGCGCCGCGGTGTTCGGCGAATAGTTGAGCTTGCCGATCGCATCGAGCACTGCAGATCGCGTCGACTCGCGGACGTTCTTGCCCTTGTTGATGACGCGCGAGACGGTCATCGCCGAGACGCCGGCGGCGCGCGCGACGTCTTCGATCGTGGTCGCTCCGCGTCCCCGCCGGCTTGGCTTCGCCATGCGCCGAATTGCTAGGTGACCGCTCGGCGCAATGCAATTGAAGCGCGTTGACGCGTGGGGGGTGCCTCCGCTTCGGGCAGGCTGGCGCCGCCGCCATGGTGTTTGGTGGAGCGGGAGCAGTTGTGGCAGCATGCGTGTTTCGAACGGATAAAACCGGTCGGCCCCATTGTGCTACTAACGCAGCAAGGATGCGTTCCACCGAAGGAGGAGGTCCGCTATGCGCTGTTTGATCCTCATCGCCGCCGCCGCTTCGCTCGTCGGCTGCACGCGGCCAGCCGAGCCGCCGGCAGCGGGCCTGGCGCGCGAGCTCGCTGGCCATGTCGCGGGACCGGCGCAGACTTGCGTCAACACTTTCCCGTCGCAAAACCTGCGGGTCATCGACGCGAGCACGGTCGCCTACGGCTATGGCCGCACGATCTACGTCAACCATCTCGCCGGCCCGTGCCCCGGCCTCGAGCCGCTGAGCACCGTGATCGTCCAGGCTTCTGGCAGCCAATATTGCCGCGGCGACCGCATCCAGGGGCGCGAGCCCGGCGCGATCATCGCCGGCCCGACGTGCAACCTGTCGGACTGGATCCCCTACCGCACGCCCTAGGCGTCGCTAGGGAGACCTCGCCGGCGGCTCTTCGCTCGCCGGAGCAGGATCGTTCGCCGGGGTGCGGTGAGAAGGCACGCCACTAGCAAGGATGGCGCGGTAGTCGCTCACCACCGAGTGGCACAGCTTCAGGCCTTCGCTGAGCTGAGAAGCCGCTTCCAAACCCGCGTCGAGCGGATCGTCACCAGATATCACGGAATCGTCCTCGATTCGTCGCCGAACGTCGAGGCCTAAACTCATCTGATTCGAGTTAGTTTCATCGTTTGCCGGCGCATTTCGCGGGTGCGCCGATAAGCTGCGTCCTGTGCCTAAACGGTAACAGGCTCAGCGCGGCAGATCCGCTCGATCGCCCCCTCGAGCGCCGTCGGCGTAAAGGGCTTCAGCAGGATTTCGACGTTTTCGGGCCGGTCAATGACCGCCTCGGCTTCGGCATAGCCGGTGATGATCAGCGCCGGCACATCGGGGCACAGCTTGCGCGCTTCGCGTATGAACTCGGTGCCCGAAACGTGGGGCATCGCATAATCGCTGATCAACAGGTCGCATTCGCAGTCCCTGCCCTTGAGCAGCGCAAGCGCGTCCCTTCCGTTTGCGGCCTGGACAACCTCATGACCGAAATCTTCGAGCACCGCCGCGGTCGTACTGCGTACCTCGGCATGGTCGTCGACCAACAGCACCTTGAGCCGCGGCAGTTTCGCGGTCCGCCTCGGCTTCTGCGGGACCTTCGGGCGTGTTTCACTGCCGAACGGCGCCCGCGGCAGCCACAGCTCTGCGGTCGTTCCCGCGCCTAGCTCGCTTTCAATCAGGAACGCGCCGTTTGATTGCTTGGCGAAGCCATAGACCATGCTCAGCCCGAGCCCGCTGCCCTTGCCCATTTCCTTGGTCGTGAAGAAGGGCTCCATGACCTTTTCGAGCAGATCGGGTGCGATGCCCGTGCCTTCATCCTTGACGGCGATCCGCACGTACTCGCCCGGCGCCAGCATAGGCGGCCCGTTAGCCCCCACGCGCCGGTTTTCGGCAGTGATGACCACGGTACCGCCGGCAGGCATCGCGTCGCGCGCATTGATGATCAGATTGACCATGGCGAGTTCGAGCTGCGCCTGGTCGGCGAAGACGTTCCACACCGACTTGTCGATC